>CAXBHV010000013.1:0-17533 GCA_963974855.1 uncultured Rhodopirellula sp.
GGGCCACCGACCTCGGGCCCTTCGTCCCAGGTCATCCCCAACCAACGAAAACCATCCAAGATAGGCTGGATCGCTTCGTTCACGTTTCGACCCGCGTCGGTGTCATCGATGCGAAGAATGAATTGACCGCCCATTTTCCGTGCGACCAACCAATTAAAGAGGGCGGTGCGTACACCACCAATGTGCAGGTAACCCGTCGGGCTGGGGGCAAATCGTGTTCGAATCATGGATCGGATCGAGCAGGGGAGTGAGAAACGGAGAAAAATCGCGAAGGGCGAACAAGATCTGGGAGAAGATACCCGAAGATGGGGTTCGGCTCATAGAAGCCCACTGCGGCGCTCGGAGCAAATCCATTTCTCAAACAAGTGGGCTGTTGATATTGAATCGGAGGGTAGTGGACGAGGCCAAACCTAACTTTCAGAGGCCTTCTACGAGCACGACGAGCAAGGGCGCGAGTTTCGGTTGCGAAACTCAGGAGCCGTTTTAGTCCTGCTAACGAAAGTCTTGGCGACTTTCGCTACGAGAAAGGGCAACTTTGGCGACAGAGATATGCGGACTTCTAGGCGGCGCGGCCTTGGCGTTTGAGCTGTTTACGAAGCTTCCGGCGCTCGGTCTTGCTGAGTGAATCCCAGTCGATTGAACCGGAATCCTCCCAATCTTGATCGCCCGAGGCGTTGCCGTCCTGCGAGTCATCATCGTCATCGGTAGCGGCTTCAGGACTTGCTTTAGCACCACGATTTAACCAGCCACCGAGTCCACGTTTCTTTGCGGGCGGATCATTCTCATCTGCTGCCTGATCGTCCGCAGAGTTAACTTCGTCTGTGGTTTCGTCATCCTGCTGTGATTCGGGCTTATTACGACGTCCCAATCCGAAAGAGAATCGACCACGTTTTTTGGGCGAGTCCCCGTCAGCCGCTTCCTCGTCCGACGATTCGTTCGCTGGCGACGCGTCCTCTCGATCTTCTTCGTCCATGTCCGTGCGTTCAGCCTTCGCCGCCCTCAACCCTAACCAACGACGTTTCTTACGAGGCTCGGCGTCCGCCGTGGAATCCGCATCCTCGGCCATTTCCTCGGCGGCGGTGGCGTCTTCTCGCGTTTGTTCCGTTGCTGCGGAGCTGTTTTTGTTGCCGCGACGTAGCGACCACCAGCGGCGTTTGCCAGCACCTTGATCGCTGGAGTCAGCATCCTCGTCGGAATCTGCATCATCTTTTGCGTTTTCACGCTGCGGTTTCACAGACGATTTTTGCTTTGTTTTTGCCGTCGGTTTAGAGACGGCGGCAACCTTGGGCTCCGCCCCGGCGTCACCTTCTTCATCGGCGTCCGCGTCTCGATCGCGGCTAAGATAACGCCCCTTCCATTCTTGGAAGCGTTCGGCGAGCGAGTCGTTTTCGTCCAGGTTGCGGACTTGACGATAGAGCTGGCGCAGATAGCCACCGAGCGAAATAAACAGCGTTGTGCAGGCTAACAGCGGAGCGGTCGTAACGAGCGACCATTTGCCGAGCGAATCGACGGCAAAGATGTTCCATTTTGCGGCAACTGGAATGGCCATCAAGGTCCAGGCAATCATCATTGTCACCAATGACCAACGCGACCGACGTACTTCGGCGATCAAACGCAGCGCCAACACAGCGCCACCGATCGCGATCACGATCGAAAACCAATCGCTACCTGACAACGCAACCCGCTTGCCAACGGCAAGATCGAGCACCGCGCCGGTCCAATCAACGATCGAAACAAGCGAGTTGATGCTGGCGACAAACATCACGATCAACACGAGACGCCACAAACGGTATTGGCCGGTGTAGTCGTCGACTCGATAGCGTCGGACTTGATAGATCAACAGCGACGCGCCAGCGGAACCGGCTAACAACACGCACATGATCCAGCGTCCGAAGCTGTCGGGACGGTCCAATCGCAGCGGACGTGCAATCTCGGGATGATCGACGATCGAGGGCCAGGCCACTGATGCGTAGTGGGCGGCGGACAGCAGCAAAGCAACGCCCCATAACATCGCTGCGACGGTGACGAGGGTTCGTCGTTTGACGGGAACGAGCGAGAACCAGCGTCCCCGCAGGCGACGGTGCACCCGCGCCGCATAGGTTGCCGTAGGTCGACGCGCCTCACGCCACTGCTCGGCGGTACGACGACTCGCCGCTGTGGATGAGGTCAGGTCGGCTTGCTGAGTCGAATAAAGAACTCGCCGCCGACGGTCGATCGTGCGCCGCGCGTGGGACATGCAACCTTGGCCGTGGTATTTTTCTGAAGAGTTTCCGCCGCGGCGAGCGTAGGAAAACAGGCCCTACAAAGTCAATGCAATCCGATCACAACAGTTCACTCACAGTTGATAGCAAAGACTCGCGAGTGTCATTGGCTAAAACAGGACGCCGATCAATGCCGCCAGCACGACGGCCAATCCGGCCATAAACTTGCCGAGCGTGCCAAAGGTGCGTCCCCAAAACGCAGCGTGTCCGACGCTCCAGCTTTCTTGCCACGAACGCCCATCGGTCCATTCGCCGTAGATTGCTCCAGCGGTCGCCCCGACTCCGCCGAACAGAATGGCAGCCAAAATAGGGCCCACAATCGGAATCGGGATCCCGACGAAGGCACCAATCAGTGCTCCGGCCATCGAACCAACCACGGCTAAAATCGTCGAGCGACGGCTCGCTCCGGCCTTTTGGGCTCCCAAAGCCCCAGCTGCGAACTCGACGATTTCTCCGATCAAGGCGAACAGAAATGCGGCTGAAAGCGTTGCCGTGCCGATCGCTAACCGGCCTTCGCTTGGTCCTAGCCAGGCGTATAGGGCCATCGCGGCGACGGAAATCCAATTCCCAGGCAGGGTGATTAGGTTCAAACCCCACGCGATCACGCAGAAAACGACCAGCAAAATCGCGGTCAAAACGGCACCGGTTGGCCCCAGCCAGCCAAACCAACGCTCGGTGTCGATTGAAAAGGAAAAAAGAGGAAGGAGCGAACTGAATGCGAGCATTGAAATCAAAAAGAGCGGGATTTTGAGCCAGAAAATGCGGCCAGAAACACGTATTTTGCCGTAAATCTTTGATGAAGTTGCGATGAACCGTCACGTCAATTTGATGGCGACTGATCGTCGACACTCTACAATTATGGGAAAGAAACGCTGCGACATCGCTGCGAACCCCCATTAGACGTTTCGGTGTCGCAGAAAGCGTAGTTTATCCCCATGCATACTTATAGTGAATGCAAAGCGAGTCCATTAAACTGTTGAAGATGGTTCAGTCGGGGGTTTGGAAAAAAACTTGACTGGACGGATTCGTCCCACAAAGTGCCTTTTTAGAGAGACAACGGAAGGATCGAATTGCTTATGTCGCAAAGTGTACTCGACACGAATGTGTTAGTGCTGAATCGTTTTTACATGGCGATCCGCGTGGTCAACGTACGACGTACCTTTACGTTGTTGTACCGCGAATGTGCGGAAGTAATCTGTCATGACGACGATCAATACGTCAGCTACGACTTCGAAAGCTGGTGTGAACTCAGCCAGATTACGTCTCTCGAAAAACAACCGGACGAGGATTACATCCGCGCCGTCGGCTTCGATCTACGCGTGCCTCGGATTGTACGTTTGACGCGTTTCGATCGGATGCCTCAGCAGACGGTTCGTTTCAATCGCAGGAATTTGTTCGCACGGGACGATAACCAGTGCCAGTACTGCGGTCGAACGGAACCGACTAACAAGCTGAGCTTGGACCACGTGATCCCAAGGTCACATGGCGGACCGACAACATGGGAAAACATCGTTTGCTGCTGTTTGAAATGCAACAGCCGCAAGGGTGGCCGGACGCCACAGCAAGCACGTATGCAATTGCTAAGCCGGCCGGTGAAACCACGCTTCAATCCGATGCTGGCTCAATCGATGGAAGATCCTCGGTATGAGTGTTGGAAAACATTCCTGCCAGCGGTGAGCTGAGCTGGGAAGCCGTTTTAGCGAAAGTCACAGCGACTTTTGGTAAAATTCGGTGGCTCTCAGATTGGACGGCGGCTTGGACGAAACGCTTGGCGATTTTCGCTACAAGGTGATTCACCTAGCCCACGAGACATAAAAAAACCCTCGGTGAGATTTCTCACCGAGGGTTTATTATTTCGTTATCGATGATCGAATACGTTTGCGTAATCGATACCGGAAACGCCTTACTTATCCGCTAGCGGCTCTTTCTTTTCGGTAATGACATCGCATTCATCCGACTCGGATCGCTCGGCATTCAGCTCGACGTAGCTCTTCCATTCCTCGGGAACGTTGTCTTCGTGGAAGATTGCTTCAACGGGACATTCAGGAACGCACGCTTCACAGTCGATGCATTCTTCAGGGTGGATGTACAACATTTGATCGCCCTCGTAGAAGCACTCTACTGGACAAACAACAACACAATCGGTGTATTTGCATCCTGAGCATGGCTCGCAAACAACATGTGTCATGGCAGATGACCTTTCTTTGAAGCATTTTCGCGTACGATCGTCACGCACCATCCGCGTGCCGATTCGTCTTCCATTTTATCGACCGGACAACCCAGTCGCTCCAGTTTAACCGACCCCATTGTGCCCAGTTTGGTTCTCGATGGCGAGCGGGCATTTTGAAATCGGCTTAAATCGATCATTCTAAGACTCTTTCAACCATATTCCGACGTAGACATTTTAGCCGCACTATCGCTTACGACCGACCAAGATGATCCGGCTCACCGCCTCGACCTCCACCCCCCAATCGACCATTTCCTTTAGGAAGAACAACGCGTGACCTACTCCGAAACTCCCGTTCCCTTGCGTTTGAAACCGTCACGCCAATTTCCGTTTTTGGCTCGTCATCCGTGGGTTCACGCCCATGCACTAGCGGACACGGGACATAATTTGAAGTGCGGCCAAGTCGTCGACCTGCTCGATTTTGACGGAAATTGGGTCGCTCGCGGCATCGTGAACCCCGGCAGCCGCTTGCGAGTTCGGCTGTATGCGTTCGACGCAAATGTCGAAATCAACGAGAACCATTGGCGCTCGCGTATCGATGCGGCCATCGCCCGCCGCAGACTGACTGGCCCGATCGACCCGAAAGCGGCCGAGCGAATTGTCTTTAGCGAATCGGATCTGCTGAGCGGTTTGATTGTCGACCGCTATGCCGACTGCCTTGGTGTTCAATTTACCGCCGGGGCCATGCTGCGTTGGCAGCAGCCGATTCTTGAGCACCTGAAATCGGCCTTGGGGGCGCGGGCGATCATGGTCCGCGTGGATGAAAAAACAGCAAAACATGAAGGCATCGAGCCCCAAAACGAATGGTTCGAGGGAACCGAGTTAGTCGAGTCGGTCCTCTATCGCGAAAACGGACTCGAGTTAGCAGTTGATCTTCACGGCGGACAAAAGACGGGGGGGTATCTCGACCAACGACTTAACCACCTCGCCGCAGCCCAATACATGAAAGGTCGCAACGTACTGGACGTCTGTTGCTACAACGGCGGGTTCGGTTTGGTCGCGTTAAAAGAAGGTGCCAAGTCCGTGCTCGGAATCGACTCGAGCCAAGCCGCTTTGGATCATGCACAGGAAGCAGTCAAACGCAACGGATTGGACAACGATGCCCACGGCAAAATCAGCTTTTCGCAAGGCGACTGCTTTGACGAACTCAAGCGACTCGGCGATGAAGGGCAGCGGTTCGACGCGATCGTCTTGGATCCTCCTCGATTTGCGGGAAGCCGCCATCAAGTCGATACGGCGATACGAGCTTACCGTCGACTCAACTCGCTAGCGGTTGACCTACTACCCGCTGGAGGGATTCTTGTGACCTGCAGTTGTAGTGGTCGTGTCTCGCGTTCGGAATTTTTAAATATGTTGCTGGACGTGGGGCGGCGAAAACGACGCGATTTAATTGTGTTAGAGAACCGAGGCCCCGCGCCGGATCACCCTTGTGCAATTTCCTGTCCCGAAAGCGACTATTTAAAATGTATTATTTCAGAAGTTCAGTAAGTACATTCACAAGCGTGACGCGTTAGGACATGGCAACTAATATTCAATTATGCCGAGCCGGAGCCGATTCGAATTGTTAAACAACAGAAAGATCTCGTTAAACAGCGGGAACTGCGGTGACGCAAACGTAAACAAGGTTTATACTCACGCTCCTCGACAGATCATTCTTGTCATTCAAATTTCCTCCACTCGGAGTGCCCCATGTCGGGCGTGACCCTCAAGATTCTGCATGGCGCTGATCGTGGTAAGGTGTACGAAAACTTGCACCCACCGCTGACGGTAGGTCGCGAAGAAGGCAATGACATTCAGCTCAATGATGAACGTGTCAGCCGATGTCACTTTAAGGTTCAACGCGACAACGAACGACTTGTGCTAACCGACTTGGACAGCACCAACGGAACGAAGGTCAACGGGACCGAGTGTCAGCTGAAGATTCTTCGACATGGCGACTTAATCGCATTGGGCCGCAGTTTGATCTTGGTCGGTTCTGAAGAACAGATCGCAGCGCGACTTGCAGCCATGGGCGGCGATAATCCGACGCTTAGTCGCGACATGGCATCCTCCGAAAGCTCGATTGCACTGGAATTGAATCAAGAGCCGAAGTCGCCTTACCCCGCCGAATTGGTGCAAATCCTCGAAGTTCCTTCGATTCCCGATGGATTGTCTCCGGGCCAAAAAGCACAGCTCTGTGAAATCCTTGACTACCTTCAATCACGGCTTCACAAATTGATCGAAGCGGCGAAGACAAACGAAAGCAACGACGAAGTCGTGTTATCGTTCTCGGCTTGGCAACGCCTGCTTGATGCTCAAGCCAGATTGTCTGCGATGGGACGCAAGATCGCGGACCCCGATTGGCCCAACTGATTGAACGACAGCGTTACATCAGCCAATCTCGCGCCGCAATCGACTACACTTAAACACGCGAGCTTCTAGCACCGTCGGAACAATAAGTGACGGGTTTTCCCGTAGCGGAAGACGTCAAGACTTTCGTTTTCCAGGCTGGTCGAATCTCTCGCGTGAGTTCCGCTACGTCAGTAGTTACTCCGACGGTCCTTAAAAGCGTAATCGCTGACGCATTTCTAAGTTGCCTTTTTTCATAAGCCGAAGCGCAAGCGAGGGAATCGCTGCCTTGACTCGGTTCCTCGCTTACGCTCTTTGAAGTTGCTGTTTCTGTGCCGGAGGCACTTCATGGGATAGCCTTGGACTTTAGTCCAAGGTTATCGGTTCTGAAATTGGCGCCAAGTCGCGGAGCGACGTTCTGTGGCGAACCATCAAGTCACAAAACGTCCCGCTGGGACTCGATTGATATTGGCGAAAATCCCTCGGACTAAAGTCCGAGGCTATCGAAATATGTCGCTCCGCGACAGCAAATATCGCAACTTCAAAACTCACGCTCTCGGGTGAAAGCTTTGGTGCACCTTCTTCAAACGCGAGTGTTCGACGTGCGTATAGATTTGTGTCGTTTGAATACTTGCATGTCCAAGCATCTCTTGCACTAAACGCAAATCGGCGCCCCCAGCCAATAGATGAGTGGCAAAGCTATGTCGCAAACTATGGGGGCTAATCGAGGGATCAATGCCAACACGCTTGGCATAAAATTTAACAAGTCGCCACAGTTGGATGCGATCGAGCGCACGACCACTGCGTGACAAGAACAACTCTTCGGGCGGATGTGGGCTCTTCTCCGCTAACTTGCCTCGCAACTCTTCGCAGTAGCGAGTGATCGCCGCGATCGCTTGCGAGCCGATAGGGACCATGCGTTGCTTGCCCCCTTTCCCTTCGCACTTCAAGAATTTTTCGCTCAGCGACATGTCTCGCACACGAATCGAGCAGACCTCCGATGCGCGACATCCGGTTGCATAAAGCACTTCCAGCATCGCCATGTCACGCTGCCAATAGACATCCGCCTTCCGCGGTGACGACAGAAACAAGTCGACTTGCCGAGTCGACAAAACGCTCGGCATGCGTTGCCACATCTTCTGAGTGACAATCAATTCGGCCGGGTTGCTCTCGACAATCCCTTCAAGCTGCAAGTACTTAAAGAAGGTGCGAACCGCAACCACGTTGCGCGCGATCGATGCAGGAGCGAGCTCGGCTTCGTGCAGTTCGCCAATGTACGACGACAAATCGTTAATAGATATTTGGTTCAGCGCTCCCTTGCCAACCCAAGCCGCAAATCGCCTCATATCGCGGCCGTAAGCGGCGATCGTATTGGCCGCCAAGTGGCATTCGCTACGCAGATAGTCGAGGAATTCGTTGCAAATCGTTTCGGTTGCGAGACTCGATTTCGGTGGCGGCCCCGCCTTTTGCAACAACTCGAGCTTGGTGGGTCGTTTTGCCAATGCATCCCCTCGAAGGTGAAAATGTGGGATAAGCTTCCAGCCTGTCATCATTGCGAGGCTCAAGCTCGCAGCCCGCTGATCCCGCGAATGAAACGCTGAAAGTCGATAGTCTGTGACGGGGTGGATGGATGACAGGCTGGAAGCCTATCCCACATATCGAAGCTTATCCCACGAGCTATGGCATTGGCGGAATCAACAAATTACCCTTATCTTGATTCGACAAACGACGTGTTCGAGATTGAAGTGAGATGGCGATCTCGCTCGGTTTTCGTTTTTGCTCGTCCAAACATTCCAACTGTTTTAGAAAGTACGATTGCCATGAATGTTCTAGTGGTAGGTGGCGCGGGATACATTGGTTCTCACGCGGTTCGGTTGCTGCTAGACGCAGGTCACTCAGTTACCGTCTACGACAATCTTTCACGCGGTCACGCGGCAGCGGTTCCCGACGGAATGCTTGTCCAAGGCGAATTGTCCGACCGAACCAAGGTCGTGCAAACACTTCGCGACAAAAAAATTGACGCCGTAATGCATTTCGCGGCGTTTGCACTGGTCAATGAATCGGTCAACGACCCGGCTCTTTACTATCGCAACAACGTGATCGATGCCGTTGAACTGCTTGACGCGATGCGTGAAGCTGATGTCAAGAAAATTGTGTTTAGCAGCACCACGGCCACGTATGGGGAACCGGACACAATTCCGATCCCTGAAACGACACCGCAAAATCCGATCAATCCGTACGGATTTACAAAGATGGTGTTTGAGCACGCGTTGGCCGACTATGCTGCGGCGTACGGCTTTGGCTATGCGGCACTTCGCTACTTTAATGCTGCGGGTGCTCGGCCGGACGGATCGATTGGCGAAGACCACGATCCGGAAACGCACTTGATTCCGATCGTGCTGCAGGTCGCTTTGGGACAACGCGACGCGATCACCATTTTTGGTGACGACTACGCGACCGAGGATGGCACTTGTGTCCGCGACTACATCCACGTGGACGATCTAGGTGCCGCTCATTTGCTGGCGCTGGATAAAATCGAACCTGGCAAAGGACTTTGCGTCAATCTGGGGACTGGCCGTGGCACCAGTGTCCGTGAAATCGTCGAGGCATGCCGCGAAGTCACCGGGCACGCAATTCCTGAGAAAATGGGGCCGCGTCGAGCTGGCGACCCTTCGAAATTGATCGCCGATGCCCGGATGGCCAAAGAGCGATTGGGTTGGCAACCCAAATACATGGATGTCAAATCGATCGTCGAAACCGCTTGGAAGTGGCGTCTTTTTCGATTTTCAAAACTTTGGCCAATCGGCGAGCATGGCGATCTTCGGGCTCGTACTGGGCACCGAGGAACGCCTGGACGATTTCGAATGCCAATTCTGAGCCAATAATCCGCCCGCCGATGCAGAGCACGTTCATGTCATCGTGCTCAACGCCTTGGTGGGCCGAGTAGGTGTCGTGGCAGATCGAGGCCCGAATTCCGTGGATTTTATTGGCTGCCACGCTGACGCCCACCCCGCTGCCGCAAACCATAATTCCCTTGTCGGCCCGTCCTTCCAAGATTTCTTTTGCTACCGCGATCGCAAAATCGGGGTAATCACAGCTCGCTTCGCTGTTGGTGCCACAATCGATCAATGAGTTGACCTGGTCGCCAAAACGCTCGACGATCATCTTTTTCAGGGGAAAACCGGCGTGATCGCCACCGATGGCGACTCGCAGAGGAAGTGATTCAGTCATGGGATCTTGGAATGGGCGACGTCGAAAGAAACAATCTCGGGCTCAGAACAGGCCATTTGATACCGATCGGACGCCGAAATGGCAACGGATCGGCTTTTTCATCGTGAAACTACGGGCAAAGCTGTTGTGACGTTTTTGTCGCTTTGTTAGGTTACGCGACTAGGCGCTTGATGATGTGTCAAGCCAGGAGACAAATAACCAACTCTAACCCCCCCGAACTTTGGACCGGTGCATGTCTCGCACCATAGGTTCATAGCTCAATTGGTATCAATTTTCATGGTCAACCGTAACCTCATCCGCAATCTCGAAGACGACGACATTCTAGCCGAATTGGCTCTGCTAGTCCCTGCAGACCAAGCCGAAGAATTGCTTTTTGAAGCCCTGGCAGCGGAACAACAAGATTATGCTCAGGGAAAACTTGTCGACGGCCGAATCGTTGAAATTAACGACGAATGGGCACTGATCGACGTCGGTTTCAAGAGCGAAGGCACCGTCAGTCTCGATGAATGGGGAGGAGACGAAAATCCACCTAAGGTTGGCGACACCGTTAAAGTTCTCATCGAAGAGATGGAGGACGAACTCGGAGCGGCCGACGATCCTTACGGCATGATCTCGCTGAGCAAGCGCAAAGCGGAAAAGATCATCGAGTGGGAAGACATGATGGACAAGGTTGCCGAGGGCCAAGTGGTCACCGGTACCGTTGTTCGCAAGATCAAGGGTGGTTTGCTGGTCGAATTGGGCGTTATCCACGTCTTCCTGCCAGGCAGCCAAGTCGACATTCGACGTCCCGGCGACATCGGCGATTTCATTGGCCGCGTGATCCAGGCCGAAGTGCTGAAGATCGACGACATGCGTCGCAACATCGTGATCAGCCGTCGTTCGTTGATCGAGCGTCAACGCGAAGAAGATCGCGCCTACTTGATGAAAGAACTCGAAGTTGGCCAGATCCGCAAAGGGGTCGTCAAGAACATCGCCGACTTCGGTGCGTTCGTCGACCTGGGCGGCATCGACGGTTTGCTCCACATCACCGACATGGCTTGGGAGCGAATCGGTCACCCCACCGAAATGGTTTCGATCGACCAAGAAATCGAAGTCAAGGTTCTGCACATCGACCGCGAAAAGCAAAAGATTGCTCTCGGTTTGAAGCAGAAAGACCGCAACCCGTGGGAAAACATCGAAGAGAAGTACCCAGTCAACACCGATCACAAGGGCGAAGTCGTCAACGTGATGAGCTACGGTGCTTTCGTCAAACTCGAACCTGGCATCGAAGGTTTGGTACACATCAGCGAAATGAGCTGGACCAAGCGAGTCAATCACCCAAGCGAATTGGTCAACATCGGCGACGAAATCGATGTCAAGATCCTGGGTGTCGACCCCGCTGGCCAACAGCTGTCGCTCGGTATGAAGCAAACTCAGAAGAACCCTTGGGACGAAGTGCTCGAGCGTTATCCTGAGGGAACGGATGTTACCGGCAAGGTGCGAAACCTTACCAATTACGGTGCGTTTATCGAATTGGAAGAAGGCATCGACGGACTGCTTCACGTCAGCGACATGTCGTGGACTCGCAAGATCGGTCACCCGAGCGAAATGCTCGAAAAGGGCCAAGAGCTTGCTTGCCGCGTCTTGAGCGTCGACGAAGAGCGTCGACGTATCGCTCTGGGACTGAAGCAACTTGATAACGACCCATGGGATGGCGACATTCCTGACAAGTATCAACCTGGGCAATTGGTCAAGGGCAAGGTCACCAAGATCACCAACTTCGGCGTCTTCATCAGCTTGGAAGACGGACTCGAAGGCTTGTTGCACATCAGCGAATTGGCTGAGCAGAAGGTCGAAGATCCCGAAGAAGTGGTCAAGGTTGGCGACGACATCGAAGTCAAGGTCCTGCGAGTCGATACCGACGAACGCAAGATCGGCCTATCGCTCAAACGAGTCGAATGGGGCGAAGAGCAAGAACGTGCTGCCGCTGCAGCCGAAGCTGCCGAGAACCAAGTCCCTGCTTCGTCCGTCGAAGGCGAACTAAAGGGCGGTCTGGGCAGTGCGGGTCCTCTCTTCCCACCAAGCAGCGACGAATAAAATCGACGAGTAAGATCTCAGCTACTTGTGACTGAATAAGACAAACGGCGGACTTTCGAGTCCGCCGTTTTTTTTTGCGTGTGCAGTGCTTGCCGGGCGATGAAGATACGAAAAAAGGCGTTGCCGTCTAACGGCAACGCCTTTTCGTTTCATTCACGCTCGAGCTCAACCTCGGCATGCGGTTGGTTGTTTTAGTGAGCCGCGACGGGTAAGTGACCGATTCTTGGACATTACCCGGTGCCTTACGGCCCACGGCTCACGCTCGCATTTTTGATCGTCAAATAAACCAACAACAAGCCGCCAGATCCGCCTCGTTACGTCAAATTACTTTGCAGCTGCAAAGCGATCGGCGACCGCGTCCCAATCGACGACGTTCCAGAATGCGGAAACATAGTCAGGACGGCGGTTTTGGTAGTTCAGGTAGTATGCGTGCTCCCAAACGTCCAAACCAAGAACTGGCGTGCCGCTGATTCCAGCAACCGATTGACCCATCAAAGGATTGTCTTGGTTTGCGGTGCTGCCAATCTTTAACGCGCCGCCTTCGACGTAGAGCCAAGCCCATCCGCTACCGAAACGGGTTGCTGCAGCATTGGCAAACTGTTCTTTCATCGCATCGAATGAACCGAATGCTTTGTCGATCGCAGCGGCCAAATCGCCCGAGGGACTGCCACCCTTGCTCGGTCCCATCACGGTCCAGAACAACGCGTGATTCGCGTGTCCGCCACCGTTGTTGCGAACAGTACCGCGTTTGTCGTCTGGTACGGCGGAAAGATCCGAAATCAAATCTTCGATCGACTTGCTTTCCAATGGCGTGCCAGCGATGGCATCGTTGACCTTCGTGATGTAGGCCTGGTGATGCTTGGTGTGATGGATTTCCATCGTCTTGGCGTCGATGTGAGGCGTCAATGCATCGTACGCGTAAGGCAGTGCAGGCAATGTGTAAGCCATGGCCAATTTTGCTCCGTTTTAGGGTCGAAAAAATAAACTTCTCGCTACCCTAGAACGATAACGCCCGAGTCAAGTCAAGGAAATAACCCCTTGATTTCATTCCGCCGACGACTCTTAACACGGTGCAACCAATCCATCGCAAGGGCAGAGGGCGGCGGACGTTACAATCATGACGCTGTTGCAACGGCATCGGTGCTGCGAGTGACCGTCGGAGTAATTGCTGAGGTAGCGGAACTCGTCAAGAGTTTCGACCAGCCTAGAAAACGAAAGTCTTGACGACTTCCGCTACGGGAAAAACAGTCACTTATTGTTCCGACGTTGCTAAGCAGTTAGGCAGGATTCTTCCAGCATATTGGCCGTTTTGGCGCTAGCCACGGTTCCCACATCCAGCCCAGGCTAGCGTCCAAACGGCTAACGGGATTTCTCCCAATGATTCCTGCCTACCTGCTTATACATCGGAATCGGTGACAATTTCACCCATCAGATAGCTCTTCAAACTCGAAACGAGCTGGACGATACAGGGCTTCAATGCTCGGTTGCGTCGATCCCGATTTCGGATCGGGCGAATCGCGACGTGCACTTTGGTTCCATCCCAATGGCGGCTACCTGAACCCGCGAAATCGTTGCGTTTTTGCTCGCTCAAAGTCAATTGTGCATTCAGCACGATTTGGTGGTCGACACGGCGACGCCCTCCGGTGGTACAAACCGCATTGACTTTGATCGAAACTTGGTTCTCGGTGACATGCATTACTTCCGCGTCGTGGTCGGCGATAAAACCTCGTAGTTTTTCGATAACCAGCGCTGTCGGAACGGGCGTCAAAATGTCGAACTCGCTGTTCTTCTGAATCTCGCTGACATCGAACCAAGCAAACCAGCCTCGCTTGGTCGACTCGGCCGTTTCGCTGGGGCGATTTCCCGACCCCAGCTGAATGACGCGATTACGACCATTGTCCTTCGCTTTCAATAGAGCGCGATCCGAGCGAGCGAGAATTGTCTCGGCGGTGTCGCCCGCTTGATATTCAGTCACACCAAAACTAGCCGTGACCGCTTCGTTGCCGATGCTCGGCAACGGCGTACGCTCCAGTGCAGCGCGAATCACTTCGGCACGTTTGGTCGTGGTCGCGTTGTCACAATTGTTCGCGATCAACAAAAACTCTTCGCCACCATAGCGAGCAACCAAGTCACCGTCGCGACTGTGGCTTTCCAAAATCTCGGCAAAACGGATCAGGGCTTCGTCGCCTGCGGGATGCCCGTGCACGTCGTTGACCCGTTTGAAGTGGTCAATGTCACAGATAATCAAACTAAACGTGGAACCGCCTTCTTTGGCACGTGCGGTCAAAAGTGCCAACTGTTCATCGAAGTAGGCTCGATTGGCAATCCCGGTCAGCGGATCGCGAGTGACTTGTTGGTGAAGCGAGTCGAGCTTTTCAAGCATGTTGGCTTCGTCCGAGACATCGCGAATCACAATCACGGTCCCCAAACATCCTGGTTGCGATCCGGAAACCGGAGTCACTTGGACATGCACCGGGGTGGAAATCCCACCAGGTTGTTCAATCACCATTTTTCGCTGGAACGAACTCGCCGAGCGAAGGCACTGCGTTACGATACAAGAATCCTCTTGACGAGAAGAGTCATTTTCTCGCAACCGAACGGTTTCGTTGCTCCACGCCTTGCCATGGATCGCATCACAGGAAATCCCCGTTAGATGCTGCATGGTATCGTTCCACCGCGTGATCGTCCCTTCACTGTCGGTAAACACCACACCATCCTTGAGCTTGCCGACAAGCGAGTCTAAAAACAGTTCGTCTTGTCCTGATCCGATTGCAAAGCCAGCTTGCTTGAGACTGGATCCAGAATTCCAAATCGACAATTCAGAATCGTTTTGTAGTTGATTGAGCCAGCGATCCAGGACAACGCCCTGTAACAGTTCCGGGCGATCTTCGAGCATGTTGCTAAAATCGATCACAAGCTCGGGATCAAATTGGGTGTCGCTACCTTTGGCGAGCTCCTGAATCGCCCGTTCACGGCTAAGGGCACTGCGGTACACATGGTCGGTTGTCATCGCATCAAACGCATCAGCAATCGCGAGCATCCGAGCGCCCACTGGTAACGCGTCACCTCGCGGTCCGTCATCGTGCCGACGACCGTCATACCACGAATTCGCGTGCAGAACGATGTCGAGCAATTCGTTGTCACTTGTGCATCCGCGTAAGATTTCGACTCCCAAGCGAGAGCAGCAATCCATCGTCAATTGCTCGTCGACCGTTAATTTGCCTGGTTTTCGCAGTACGCGATCGGGAATCCCAATTTTGCCAAGATCGTGCAGCAGCGAAGCCACTTCGATACGATCTCGCAGCGATTCATCGAGCCCCAACCGATGCGCCCATGCAGAACACGACAACGCCACTCGAAGGGAATGAGCCGCCGTGGCGACATGCTTTGCCCGCAGCGAAAAGAACAGCGAGCTGGCGATCCCAAGACGCACCATCGCCAACTGATTTTCAAACTTGACATCAGGCGATTCGATAAAGCGACGCTCCTCGCTCTTTGGCGAGGCCTCATGCAGACTGGCAAGCAGTTGTTCTAACTGCAGATTCTTCTCCACCAAATTCGCCTGTTCCATTCCGAGAACGGGGGCAGCGACGGGGCTCGTGGATGCGGATAGAGAAGGAGTCTGGTTCATTCGGAGAAACCGTAAGGTCGAGAGAACAATATCGCTGCGAGTTGAAACATAGGTTAGGAAAAAGCCCAAAGCCAACCAAAAAGCACGACTTCATTCTTTCCTAAACATCAATAAATCCGGGGGCAAATCGCGCACCCGTCCTCTGGGGTGACCCAACTGAGCCATTGGCAGCAGTGTTGATGCACTGGGCTCTTTCCGCCTGCTCAACAGCCAACTCGACCAAATTGCATAACACATCCACGCTGAGGAATTCCCCCATCGAATCTTCGACTTTCAGAAACCCATTGCCCAATATCCCATGACCTGCCGTCCCGCTCCACCTAGAAGCGACATCATTCCGACACGCTACAACCCTCACCTCCGCTGCATCCCGCATAACTTATCGACAATTATCGACGGCAATCCAAGTTTTAAGGACGCCGGTACTCGCTGCATCCCACATTTCATCGATTCATTACGTTTCGCCATTGACGCAATCTGAACGCAGTTGATTGAGGTTTCGTCCCTATCCACTGTGTTTCCAACATGGAACGATCTGCTAGCTGTGACATCGACCAAGACCGAAACTCCCGCGAGCTTTGCTGCTGATTCGCTTGCGATTGGAATGATTGTCGTGTTAGCGATGACGGTCATCCAACGATCGCTCGGATTTTTCCGAAGCGTCTGGTTTTGCCGATTAATGGACGATTCGTTGGTCGGCCAGTGGGCAATGGCATTCGATTTCATCACCATGGCGACGCCGGTGATGTTGTTCGGAATGCCCGGTTCGTTGCCGAGGTATGTGGAAACCTATCGACAACAAGGTCACCTTCGATCACTCGTTCGGCGATTGCTTCTGGTAACCCTTTGCTGTGCCGCAGTTTTTCTTTGCGGTTTGATGGTTGCCCCCGATTGGTTTGGATGGCTGATTTTTCTTGACGCTGACAATCATTCGTTGACCTACTGTGTCGCCGCCGGAGTGCTCGCGATCATCGCATTCAATTTTGTACACCAATTAGTCTCGTCATTACGGCAAGTGCGGGTTGCATCAATGATGCAGTTTGTTCAAAGCGTAATGTTCACAGTCCTGGGGGTCGCTTGGCTATTGCAAGGCGGCGGACTCGCGGGATTAATCCTCAGCTTTGCCGTTGCATCTTTGATCGCAATTCTGCCCGGTGGATGGACGCTGGCTAAAGGTTGGCGGGGACTGCCACACAGCGAATCTCGCTTTGATGCCCCATCGATGTGGCGACGCTTGCTGCCTTATGCGGTGGCGCTATGGACGATGAACCTATTGAGCAATCTGTTTGAAATGTCCGATCGGTACATGATCTTGCATTTCACTCACGGTGGCGAACAAATGGGGCAAGCGGCGGTAGGCCAATACCACAGTGGTCGAATCTTTCCGGTGTTATTGATGAGTTTGGCGAGCATGATTGCCGGCGTCTTGATGCCGTATCTTGCTGCGGACTGGGAATCAGGGCGTCGCGAAGCGGTGGTGGATCGTCTTCGCAAAGTCCTTGCTGCGTTATCCGTCGTCTTCACTCTCGGAAGTGCGGTGACGATGTTGATCGCACCGTGGTTGTTTGCCAACTTGCTTCAAAATCGTTACGCAGACGGCTTGGCATTGATGCCGATGGCATTTGTATTTTACATCTGGGCATCACTCGTGATGATCGGACAAGACTATTTGTGGGTTGCCGAACGCGGCAAGTTAGTCGGAATCGCGATCGCGGTTGGCTTAACGCTAAATCTAATTCTAAACGCATTGCTGTTGCCGATCTTGGGACTGCAAGGAGC
>CAXBHV010000014.1:0-17446 GCA_963974855.1 uncultured Rhodopirellula sp.
AAACACGTCAACCCACTCAATGTTCCGCAGTTGGCGCGGCTCAGTGGCACTGACAACGTTGTTGTTAGGAACGTCTATCGGATTTGCTGAGGAACCACGCTGGATTCCCACCGACGAGCTCCAGGCATCACATGTGTCCGTGCCCTCGCCGATCCGCGAGACGACAGTCTCGGAATCGGTCGATCCGTCATCCGATCCGGCCGGGGACGTTGATCCTGTTGAGCGTGAGCTGCGATTGCAGCGTGCGATCGCCGATTCGCTGGCAGGTGACAGCCAGAAAGCGATCGAATCGCTCGGTGACCCCGCCAGTAATGACACCGCGGCGCTATACGCTTCGGCGATGTGGATGATGCAAAATGGCAAAGTCGCCGAAGGAATGCAGACGCTTCGCTCGATCGCGAATCGCGACGATGCACCGTCGGAAACCCACAAGTTTTTGGCAGTCGGCCACCTGCATCTCGATCAACCCGAATCGGCCGAGGCCGCTGCCGATATCTATCTCGATGCAAACCAGAATGATGCGTACACGCATTACGTCCGCGGGCTGGCGATCTTGCGTCAAGATGATCCCGTGCGGGCTCACGATTCGTTACGGCAAGCAGGCTACGATGAAGACGACGTGGCTCAAATCCAAACCGTGGCGATGCAGGTACCCGTCGATGTCATGCAACGCCGGTTGACGATTGGGGAACCGATCACGGGAATTCAAAATCGATCACGTTACGACGACGGGTGCGATTCGCTCGGCGGTGACCAAGCCAAAAACAAACCTTACAACGTCACGATTCTGTTTGCCGGCGAATACGACAGCAACGTGCCGCTGCAACCACGATTCTCTGGCCTCGGCTCGAACATCGATCACGACGATTATCGCTTCTTGATGGCTTCGTTCTTGGATCTGCAGTTGATGACGACCGAACAGTTCAACGTCGGACTTGTCGGCAGCACCTATAACACGTTCCAGGTCGATGCGAACGAGTTTAACATTCAAGACTACATGGGCGGGGCGTACACCAACGCCTTGTTGACCGAAGATTTGGTCGGTTCGTTGCGGTACGAGTACCATCACACGTTGGTCGACAGCGACCGATTCGCGGACGAACATCGATTGACTCCGTCATTGACGTGGCTTGGATCTCGCGGACACACGACGCTGTTCTATGAATTTAATCCGATCAACAGTCGTGCTCCCATGCTGATTCCGGCGCAAAACCAATCGACCGACATTCATCGCACCGGGATCACCCAAGCTCTGTATACGTTTGGCGGTGAAGGACGTGTCTATGGCGGTTATCAATACGCCGAGGGGCATGCCATCGGGGCGGACTTTGATCGCACGACCCACATGGTCACCGGGCGAATCGAACGTCCCTTGCCACGAGGTTGGATCGCTGATTTGGATGTGCGTTATGTGTGGGATGACTATACCAACCCCAATAGCTTGGATTTCTACGATCGAGCACGCGATGACGAACGTGTGGAAGTTCGCACCGGGTTGCAAAAGAACTTTGCCGCCCCCGTCAGCTTGCGATTCGATTACACCTACATCAACAACGATTCGAACACCGCAAACCTGTTCGGTGTGCGGTTCTACGACTACGACCGACACATCGTCAGCACGCAGCTGATTTTCTCGCTTTAACCATTGCCGTCGTTGATCACTCCGCGATCAATACGGCAACACGATCCAAACGCAAAATCAGCGACATTGGCTGTGACAGAGATGAAAGGATTCATAATGAGTTTTATCCGATTCCATGCCGTAATGGTCTGTGTGCTTGCGTTGGCAACGTCGAGCGTAGTGGCACAGACGAACGACACCTCGCATCCCGAGAATGCTGCTCGCTGGATCGGCACCGTGACCCTCTGTGATGGCGACGCGACGCTGTATCGAGGCGATGATGCCTACCAAGTCGTGCGAGGTGCGGGATTGCGTTTGGGCGACACGCTTGAAACGACGGCGTCGGCGAAGCTGACGTTGGCGACCCAGCAGGGGCCTGCAATCACGATGGGCGGGGGAGCGATCGTCACGCTCAATCGAACGGGCAATCGATGGTTGGTGGACCTCGATCAAGGTCAGGCTCGGTTGGTGCACGATGGTGAATCCGAGTTGCGTTTGACCAGCCCCGATGCGGAAATGTGGCTCGAGCGTGGAATCGTTCAAGTCGACCAAACTCAGCGTACAATGCGGTATGAATTGGTCGCCGGTTCGGTGCTTCACCGACTCGATGGAGCGTCGTTCGGACGCAATTCGCAGCGTGGTTCGTTTCAAGTTCCCACGGACGGTCCGATCCAAGCCGCGTCGCAAATCCCTTGGAGCTTTCAAGCCGAACAAATCCGCTTGGCGGCCGCACTGCAAACCAGTCCGACGTTGCAGCCCCCGGCAACCTCGTCGCCCGACGGTACATCCGGATCGCCCTCGGATGCATTTCCTCCTGCTGACGGATTATCGCCAAACAATCCAAACTTACCCAATGAAGACGACGACGATGATCCTCGTTTCGCGCAAGATCCATTAACGCCCGATCAAGCACCCGCGGGGACGCGTGGTGGATTTGACGATGGTGGCAATGCCGAGATGGGAATCGGTGCGAGCACCAACACGTTCGCGGGCAGTAGTTCGCTAAGTCTGGGATCGTTGTCCAGTGCCACCGGGTTTTTCGCGTCCGGGGGGATCAACGGTGATGCCAATCAGCAGACGTTTCAAGGTCAAGTTGACTTCGATATCAAGCCGGATGTCGAGAAAGCACAGTTCGACAAGAGTACTGCGTTTCCTGGGGCAATCCATCTTATTACTGCCGAGACGCGATTGCCGTTTGAGAACGTGCAACTCTCCGCAACCGAGACTTCAACTTTGTTCCCAGCGACATTGATGAATAAGTATTTTTCGATCGGTACCGGTGCCGCGCCGACCGGCCAAGTCGTAACCAATTTATTCACCGGGGCCAGCACTTCTACAAAACCCATTGCTATTCCCGGATTCGACGCGCATCTCATCGAACTTGATCAATACAATATTCCCGATCCTGTCCAAGCTAACGGCTCGATCGTGACGGGCTTGACCGGTTTTGTCGGAGCAAATCCTACGAGCCCCATTGTGATCGGTGACACGCCGTTGGTGGATGAACGTGCAAATTTCAATCAGGGAGCGACCTTTGCTCTGGGGGAATTTTTGGTGGCCAGCGATGGAGGCAGTGGAATTACTTTTACCATCCGCCGTAGCGACCAGGACCGATTGATCGTTAAAGACGCCGGTGGTAACGATGCCAACGATTTGGTTCAGCCCAATCCCGACGCTAAGTTTGTGGACACAACCGATCCACGCTTCTTGCCTCAGTCGCCTACTGTCAAAGCAGGCAACTCGCTAAGCCAAACCGGCACGGGCGTCAACGAGTTGAACTTCTTGCGTCGTGCGGCCTTAACCACTTTGGTGGCCGATCAACTGCAAGATTACTCGCGTCGAACCGGGCAAACACGGTTTGTCGTCGACGGCAAGATCATCGATATCTCAGGCTTCCAACCGACCCGCTAATCGAGCGTCCGTAGTGGACGAGGCAACGAGTCCCTGGATATCAGTCGTCGAAGAGGCGATTTTCTAGGTCGACGACTCCCACCAAGCCCTAAAAGTAGCCGTACTGGGGTCCGTAAAAACGGTTATTGAAATTGCCGTAATAGCGGCCTTGGTAATAACTGCGTCCCGACGGTAATCGCGTCGCTCGGCTATTCAAATTCCGAGTCGGATAGCCGCCCATCATCGAGCGTGAATTCGACGGCGAGGACCAGCCTTGAGTCGGCATCGACGAGCGTTGGTTTGCCGATCGCAAACGGCTGAAAAGACCCTCGGCTTGAACTTCGCCTGCACCGGCGAATAAGAGGGCGGTGCAAATCAATGCAGCGATTCGTAGCGGTTTCATAGGGATATGGCTCGGTTGTATGTTGAGAGACACGGGGCGGTTTTCTGGGGGGCCAAACGGTGCCTCGGAAGGATTGCTCTCTAGTCTATTTGCCTATCGCGGCAATTCCACTGTTTCGTCAGCGAGAACTGCAAACAAACGCGGCCCAGGCATAGGGATGGCTGCGAAGCCCGGCATCCGCCGCCGACAGCATGTCGATCTGAGCCCCACGAATCGCCTCGCTGACGGATTTCCCCTGCCGCCACAGATGGTCGTAGAAACGTTCCACAAACGCGACGGTTGCGGCGTCATCGACCGGCCACAGCGTCCCGATCACATTTTGGGCCCCGGCGGCGTGGAAGCTGCTAAACATGCCTGCCATCCCCTGCCCCGCCTGGGCCTGTCCGAGTCCGGATTCACACGCACTGAGCATCACTAACGAGGTTCCCGACAGATTCAGTTTTCGGATCTCCGCCGCGGTCATGTACTGATCATCCTCGCTGGCGGTTTTCTCGTCCTCCGTCGTCGCCGGAGCCACGATCAATCCGGTGCTCAGCAGCGTGGTGGCACCGCTGATCGCAAACGCGTCCGCCGCGTTTTCGCGTCGAAAAAAGCCGTGCGTGGCTAAGTGAATAAATTCTTGGCCGACCATCGCATTGGCCAACGCCACCTCGGTGGGCTTGGTGTCCGACAGTCGCACGACGCGAGCCTTCGGAAATTGTTGCTGAAACAACGCTTCGACTTGTTTCGCTTCGGTCAGTGATCCCGGCAGCAACGGCCACCGGCGAGTGAGTGCCCCATAATCAATCCCACCTACAACGAGCAGGGACTTGTTTGTTTGGTTGTCTGCCTCTGCTTTAATTTTTGCACCATCCACGTCGCTGGCTAATTCGATAGAGACCTGTTCGATCCAGTAACCGTCGTGATTGACGGCCGGAAGTGCAGCCCATGGAACGAGGTAAAACATTGAATCGCCGCGAACGTGAAGTTTAGAAAACGCCATCTCGCAATCCAACAACGGTTGTTGAACCAGTCGGGCGACGGTGCTGGCAGCGGCGTCTATATCGGGTAATTGTTCGGTAATCGTTTTTCGCCACCGCACAATCGCGGCATCGACGTTTTGGGCGTCACCAAAGGAGAGACGTTTCACGCGGCCGCGTTGGTCCATCACAAACGCGACATAGCGAGACCCGGCACCGATCCAGCCGCCTTTGGTCGGAGTGGCAAATACACGGGTTTGCAGAATGTCCAGCATCAATTCGTCAGCGGAAAGTTGCGGGGCAATCGTGTCGACGGTCGGTTCCTCTTCACGTGGGCGAATTTTCTTGTACGAAACGCTCCTCCGAATTTCTTGCAGTTGATCTTCGAGATCGGCGATCTCTTTCAACAAGGCGCGACGGCGAAGCAGTGAGACACGCCGAAAGTAGGCTTGATGCAATTGTTGCATCAATGCTTGTTCGCGTTGCCTGATTTCAGCATCGGTCGTTTCCTTGAATGCCTTATCGTATCGGTCGGCGAGTCCCTTCCATCGCAGCACGACGTTGTATTGATCGGCGTCGGGAATTTGCAATTGCGTAGCGAGTTCCAAGAACGTGTCCAGTGTCCCAGGCCAAGCCACGCTTTCGGGATGCACGCGAGCTTCTTGGATCAGTGCGAGTCGATCGCGAGCGGACGGTGATTTCGCCAGCGCCGCACAGACTCCTTGATAGGCCAGGTCCTCGGCTTGGATGACCCACTGCTTTGCGTCGACTAATTCGCCTTGCAAACAGGCCACGCGGGCTCGGCAGGCAATCGCTTCGCTATAGCGAGGATGGTGAACCGAATAATGCGTTTTGAAGTGGTTTGCGGCATCCGAGAAATGCTCCGCTGCTTGCAAAAGCTTGCCTCGTGCCATCGCGATCCAGCCCAGATTGATCGACGATTCGCCGATCTTCAGATCAGCGGGATCCACGTGAGCTTCATAGGTTTGCTTGGCGGACTGGGTCAACTCGGCGGCTTTGTCAAAGTCGGCGGTCAGGTAATAGTTAATCCCCAAGTTGTTGGCGACGTTGGCGGCCCGCAGTGGGTCGACATCGGTTTTTCCCTGTAGCGCCGTCTGCGCGTCGATCAATTCATTGCGAGCAATGATGAAATCGCGGTCCCCTTCGATCGCTTTGGCCAAATTGATTCGCCAGTCGGTGGCGGATCGCAGGTCGGGGTTCTGTTGCTGAAATGCACGCGAGGACTCCAGCAGTTTGCGGGCCTCGCGGTAATCGCCCATCTGCAATGCCACGAGCGCTAACATGTCATTGGCAATCATCGGCAAGTCGGGACGCCCGGTTCGTTTCGCTTGCCGTGAAAACTCTCTCGCGGCGTCGTAGGCTTCGGCGAGTTGTCGGCGTTTTAATCGCAGCGTGACCACCAAACTCCAATATTTGGCTCGCCACTGCGCCGCCACCTGATCGTCATCAATGACACTGCGAAGTTCGCGAAGCACTGTTTCAAGCGAATCGTCCATGCCGACTCGCATGCAATACTCGGCCAGTGCTAGTCGAACCAGTCGGATAACGCCGACCGGGATTTCAGCGGACGTCATTGTCTGTTCGACTTCGCTGAGTCGTTCTTGCAGCAGCGTGAAGTTCTGCTCGACCGAGTTTTTCGGTTCCAGCTTCGCCAATTGCGAGAAACCAAGTGTGTCGATCGCCAACGCTTGAACTTCGTCATAAAGCGAACGGTGCTCATTGATAAGTCCGATTGATTCGGCAAGCGTCTGGATGGCTCGCTGCAAATTTATTTGCTGCTTGATCGCATCGATCCGCACCAAGTAGGCCATTGAGGTAACGCGGCCAGCGGAACCAGGGGTGGCATCGCGAGCCGCATCAGTGAGCGTTTGAATCGCTCGGTCGGGGTGCCCCGCGTCAAAGTCAATCTGAGCCGCGATGATCAGGTAACGAATCCGCTCGGGATCGTCGACCGCAACCTCGTCGCTGACGTTACAAAGTTCCAAGATCTGCTCGGTCGCCATTGCTGCCGCTTCGCGATCGTTGGCAGAAAGTGACTGCATCGCTTGATCACGAAGTTCATTCAAACGATCGGTCGGTACCTCGGCATTGAGGGTGCTGCAAAATGACAGCGTAAGCAATAGCAATGTCGTTGTTCGCTCCGCGAACTTACGTTTTGATCGCGGAGCGATCAACGACAATACGCAGCAAGACAAACTCATTGTGTCTGGATCGCTTCGGCAACGTTGCTGTCCGGATGGCTGGCGACCAATCGAGCGGCCCATTCGGACGCCATCGCAATGGTTTCTTTATCCGTGTCACTTGATAATGCAACGTCGATCAGTGACCACAATGCAGTTAAATCGGTCGGGTTCTGAGTCAATATCTTGTCGTATGCTTCCATGGCGGCGAGGAGATCCTGATCCACAAAGCGAGCGTAATCGCCCTCGAGTTCGAGAATCGTGAGCGGCGAATCACGCTTAGGGTTGCGTTTTGAATACGCGTCACGAAGCGTTTGATTGAGACGTTCTTCATCACCCAGTTCGTCAAAACAACTCGCTTTCAATAAATACGCTTCGATGAAATTGGGTGATTCGGCAAGGGCTTGATCCGCAGTCGAAAGAATCGCTTGGCAAATCTTTTTTCGCTTCGTTGGATCCTGAATCGTGACGACGCTTCTCAATTGT
Source organism: uncultured Rhodopirellula sp. (assembly GCA_963974855.1). Taxonomy (GTDB): domain Bacteria; phylum Planctomycetota; class Planctomycetia; order Pirellulales; family Pirellulaceae; genus Novipirellula. The sequence goes on from CAXBHV010000014.1 coordinate 7,561, forward strand.
TGCGTTCCGCGACACCATAACTTGACCGCGGCAAGCGATCCGTTGGGTGCCAACTCGATCGCATCTTGATGCGCGGTGGGCAATGCGTCAAATGTCTTCATCACATGGGTACGCGACTTCATTGCTGCGCCGATGACCGATTTGTTTGTATCGTCAAGTGAAATGACAGTCGGTTCAAGCGGAGAATCGTCTTTCACTAACACCATTTCAATTTCGGCCGGTGTACGCCGTTGGCAACACACGATCAAGTCGATGTGGTGTTTCTTGGCCACCGATCGTGCCGCATCCACCGTATCGGCGTCGGCAAACAACCGATCCGTGGTCGTGGTATCGACAAGCACAAGTTGCTCGGAAAATCGCATCCCCTCACGCACCAACGTCCCAAATACGCTGACGGCACTTGAAGGATCTTGTGAGGCGGAAAGCACCACGACGGCGATTCGCTTTTTACCCGCAAGCATTTCTTGGGCATTGGCCTTGGCATCTTCGCTCATCGCCAACGAGCGGAAATCGGTCCACGCTGGGCCACGACTTAAGCGGGCAGTGCGGGGCCGACTGGGGCTGACCGACGGAGTGATCATCGTGCTGGCGATTGTGGCAGCAACCAACAGTTGATGAAATAACATTGCGGAATGTCCAAGCAAAGAGGTACGTGGTGATCGTGGTTTTTATCGCGACCCGGTTGTTTGTGAGCCGCGACGCGTAAGCGGCCGGGTCTGTAACGTTACTCGGTGCTGTAACGTTATACGGTACGCTTACGTTATCCGGTGCCTTACGGCCCACGGCTCACTGGTTTTTATTTTCGACGCAAACGCCTCAAGCGGCATCTATCGTATCCAAACCCTTCAGTGCCTGCTCCGCATTCTGGCGAATTTCCTCTGCCCAATCGAGTGTTTCGTTGGTCTTGGGCAGCGTTTCGATTGCTTTGCGTAAACTCGCCGCCGCTGCGGCCGGTTTGCTCTTCACGAGTGATGTCCCCAAGGCAAGATGCGCTTGGGCGGCACATCGCCGAAACGAAAGCTGCACTGAGTTTTGCAGCAACATTTGGTCGGCCAACTTGACGGCAAGTTCGTACTGCGAAATTGCGGCGTCCAGCTCTCCTTGGTCGATCAACAAATTTCCCAGTCCAGTCAGTGCCAACACCTGTCGTTCTTTCAACTGCGGGATCGCAGGATATTTTTCCACCATGCCCGAAAAGAACTTAATCGATTCGGAGAATAGCGATTTCGCCCCGTCGATGTCTTGCACGTCCAGCTGAAGGTGCTCTGCATAGTTTCGCAGCAGCAACGCGTATTCTTTTGCTGCCGCCACATCGTTCGGATCGCTAGTCACCAGCCAACGAGCTTGCTCGATTGCATCTTGATAGCGATCGGCGATCCGTTTGTCGGTGGATTTGTTGACCCACATCAATTCCAAACGTCCCAACGCTTCGTTGTTCAGTGCACGCGTCAATTCGAATCGTATTTCTCGCGTCAATCCAGGCTCAATCGATTTGTCCATCGCGTCCCGCAACGATCGAGTTGCCGACTCGAACGATTCGACGGCGGGCAACCAGCGCTGCTCGTCAAATGCGATCACTCCTTTTTGGATCATTGCTTGTCCACGCAATAACAGTGCGTCTGCCGAGGAACGTGAATCGATCACGACCTGGTCTACAATCGGCATCGCTTGCGTCAAACTCGCGGTGGCCGCAGCCGTGTCGCTCTGGTCGCCATGCAAACGACTGCTTTCGATCATCACCCGCGCCAGCATTCTGTGGTCCTCTTTGGTGTCGAGTTCTCGTAGAATTTTGCTGGCATTAGAAAGCGATGCCAAGGCGTTGGGGATGAGCCCTAGTTCGCGTTGGACCTTGGCAAGCTCGAAGGAGACGGCGGCGGATTCGCGACGCAACTCGGGTTCATGCGACGGGAATTCTGCCATGCGTTGATACGACTCGGCGGCATCGGTGAGCAATTGTTCACGAACATCGGTCGCATCGGGTACCTCTTTGAGCCGTTCGCTTGCTCCGGTTAATAAACGGTCGGTGGCTTGGCGAGCCAATTTGTACAATTGCGTCGCTTCGCCTCGTGCTTGCTGTTGTTGTTTCCGTGCCTGGTTGATGCGGTGCACCGCAAATAAGCTGGTCAGCGTCAGGAGAACAAGCGAAACGGTTGCCCATCGCACAAACGTTTCGTGTTGTCGCTTCCATCGGTATAGACGCTCTAGGGATGATTCTTGGTAAGCCGACACAGGTTCGTCATCGAGCCAACGCTGTAAATCGTCTCGCAATTCCCCCGCACTTTGATAGCGATCCTCTCGCAGTCGCGAAATCGATTTGGTGGCAATCGCGTTTAGCGAGCGAGGCGTCGATTTTTGAACCTCGATGGCGGCCGGGATCGATCCTGACTCCATTGCCTTCAGTGCCTGAGTCAGGCTCATGCCTTTGCAAGGCGGATCGCCGGTTAGAATTTCGTACAACATCGCCCCGATACTGTACAAATCCGAACGACTGTCGATGTCTTGCGTTCGTCCATTGAGCTGTTCGGGGGGCGCGTAGGCGATCGTCCCCATCGCAGTCCCTGCCCGCGTATCGTCCAGCTTGGAACTGCTAACGGACACTGGGGACTCGGGCAAAGGTTCCGTCGCGGCGAGCGTTGATTCGTACTCGACTTCACTGCTTCCGGTGGTTTTCGCCAGCCCCCAATCGATGACCAAGGTTTCGCCGTAACGTCCTAGCATGACGTTGTTGGATTTCAGGTCGCGGTGCAACACGCCGCGGCTGTGGGCATAGTGCAGCACGTTACAGACGTCGATCAACCGTTGCAAAAGTTGACGTAGCCGCGGCCCGACAAACGATTCTTTACCCGCCGCAACCGCTTCGTGAAATTGTTTGATGTGATTCCGCAGTTCGCTGCCCGTGATCAACCGCATGGCGTAATATGGGCGTCCGTTTACTCCGGTGCCCATGCTGTAGATCGGGACCACGCCGGGATGCTCTAACAGCCCGGTGACCTCGGCCTCTGCACAAAAACTGTCGCGATGCCGCGGATCGTCCGCGCATTGATCACGAATTTCTTTGAGCGCGACTTCGCGATTCAGCTCGGTGTCAAAGTAGATCGAGACAACCCCAAGTCCGCCGACCGCAAGTGCTCGGCGAAACTGGTAGCGACCCCGCTGTTCGGGCTGAGTCTGACTCGGCTGGGTTTGGAACGGGTCTTCTCCGTCCATCGTTTCAGCGTTCACAACGGATACAGATAAAGTGGGGGTGATAATGGCGGGCGACTGAACCGCCCGCCTTGTTCTCGCGATTGTACATGATTTTCATCTCGAGGGCTGAGATGCCTCTTTACAGAGCTGGGTGAACAGAGCAGCACGGGAATCGTTGCTTCTTCGATTGCAGATCGTCCAATTTGATTCGTGAGGATGGTCTCAAATCGATCACGGCATGTGTGTGCTACTGACGTGCTAAATCGAATTCAACATCGTGTGAACTTGGTTTGCGGGAATTCGTATGCGGTTGCAATTTTCGAAGAGATCGAGACGTCGTTCGGCGCGCGAGTTGCTTTTTCGTTTTGACTCGAATAAGTGTTCGATCGAAGCAGACGACTCGAGTGGAGTCTCTGCTTTACTCCCCTCCCCCTTCTTTTTCTTTCAACTCAGGTAAAACTAACATGAGACAACTACTTACTGCCGCAGCTTGTTTAGGTGCTCTTGCCGCAGGCGCCGTCGTCGGAGCTCAAGATATTGCTGGTAACGCGGCTTCCCAAGTCGGAGGTGCGTTGGATCGTGCTGCGGGACAAGCACAAAACGCAACTCAAAACGCGGTCAATGGTGTTCGCAACCAAGCCAATGCTGCGGCTTCGCAAACCGGCAACCAAGTGAACCGTGTTCAAGGTGCCACGACCGATGGTTGGAACAACGGGGGCACCCAACGCGGTGTCAACGGGCAAGTAGGAATCGATGGTCAAGCCAATGTGAATGGCCAAAATGGCGTGAACGCGAACGTTCAGTCGTCGCAATCAATCAGTTCACAAAACCAAACTGGGCTCAGCGGCAACCAGCAAAGTTCGCTTGGCGTCAACAGCCAAGGTGCTTACTACCACGGTCAAAACCAACAAGGTTACCACGGTCAAAACTATGGCTACGGCAATGGTTATAACCAAGGCGGCCAATTCTACGGTCCCCAGGGTGCCCAAGCCTATGGAAACCAATACGGCCATAATCAGTATGGCCAATCGCACAGCGGTGCTGCCTACTCGAGTGGTTACGTTGGTTCGGGTAGCTACGTTGGCGGTCACTCGGCAACCGGTGCCGTCCACACCTTGCGTCACGATGCAAGCGGACGGGAATTCATCTGTGTCGGCGGACAACGCGTCTATTTTGACAACGCTGTGACGCAGAACGATAGCTACCAAGCAGGTTACGGAAGCTACGACCAAGACAGCGACCAAGTGACCGATCCTCAGGCGATGCAACGCCCTCAGGCCATGCAAGACAACGCAACCCAGGATCGTGACGAAGATTTTGCGGCACCGGATCGCCCCGCTGCCGATTTGAATACTGACACCAACGTGCAAACCGAAGCGGAAGCTTCTGCCAACGTTGACGCTGGAAATGTTGACGCCAACACCAAGGCTGGAAATGTTGACGCTGCTAGCGTCGACCAGAATGGTTCGGCTAACCTCGAAACCGGTGTCGGGGCTGCTGCCAAAACGAATGCAACTCAAGAATAGTCGCAAATTCTAAGGGTTTATCCAACAACGTCCGGTCTGTCTTCGCTGAAGGCGGGCCGGATGTTTTTAGTGAGTCGATTAAAACAACAAAATCAACAAGGTGTCAAATATGAGAACGTTAAAACATGCTCTGCTACTGAGTGTCGCCGTCACCACGGCGCTGTCGTCACTACCGGTGGAGGCTCAAACGCAACGTGCGTTGGAGCGACGAGCCGAACGCAACGCACGGCAATTGCAACGACAAACCAACCGATCCGACTACTACTCACCGGGAACGTGGCAAAATCTCGATCCATGGATTCGGGAAAACGGTGTTGCACCGCTGGCTCGAGCCGCCAACGCGATTGGCCAAACGGTGGACGCTGCGACTCGGATCGGCGACGGGCAATTTGGGTATCGAGACAAATCAGCACAGAACACTTGGTTCTATGACTACTACACCTATACACCCACCTACTACACCCAACGAAGTGACGACCGCTATGCTGGTGCGATCCGGTATTTCGATGCGGACAGCGACGGAGTGTACGATTCGCGTTCCTATTACCGCGACAGCGATGAAGATGGACGCTACGACGAATATGATCGCTACGATTTCTATAACGATGGAAGTGGCGAAGCGAAGGTCCAAGTCGAAGTAAGTTCAACCGCTGGTGACGAGCCACGCAGCGATGTCGCTCGTGCTGACAATGCCCGCGCCAACAGTACTCGCGACACCTATCGCGGGCCCGAGGATGCTCGTCGCCACAATGTCCAGGGCGAAATCGCCTTTACGAAAAAAGCGAAAGTCAATGGCAGCGATAACCTACTGGTGGGTATCAATGATGAGAACGCATCCACGCTCGCCATTGACCTTGGCCCCATCGACTCGCTTCGCGGCCAACATGTCGAGGTCGGTAATACGATCACCGCTGTCGGAGTCTACGAAACGATTGGTGAAAAACAGTTGCTTCTCGCCGATAGTTTTCGTATCGAAAATGGGCAAAGTATCGAGGTTGATCGTGCTGCCGGCTTGAATTTGACCGGTGAAATCGTTGACATCAAGAGCACGCCGATTGGTTCGACCGATCATTACATTGCCGTGGTGTCAATCGATGGCGAGCGTCAACTCGTCGACTTTGGCCCCACCACGACTTACAAAGTCAAACTCCAGCCCTCGACAAAGGTCACACTACGAGGCGTGCCCGTCCGTGCTCAAGAACATCGTGTGATCTTGGCCGAGCAAGTGCGAGTGGGCGGAGAGACCTTTAACATCCAGCCAGCACAATTTGGCTCGCAGCAATAACCCAGAACCGCTGGGATTTTAATTGAGTTTTTCGCGAACGCGGTGGCTGCTTTTAGCGGCGACCGCGTTCGTTGCATTCCCAAGATAATGGATGATCCTCCGCAGGAACTTGCTTAATTAGTAACAGATGCAAGGCCGGATTGCGTAGCCTGGGCTTCCAGTCTGGGTTTGCTGTGGTTCCCAGGCTGGAAGCCTAGGCTACGTTACGAGATCTTTGGCAAGCTAGCACATCGCAAAGTCACTTTTACCCCATCCCATATTAGGCTTCCCTTAGTGCATCAACGATGGGCACGGTGGCAGCTTGCACGGCCGGGGCGAAACCGGCAGCGACACCGACGACTAGCGAGGTGAGGGTTCCCGAAATGGCTAGGCTAAGCGAGGGCCGAAATGCGATCGTGGCTCCCTCGGCTCCGATCGCGAATCCGCCCAAACCCAATGCGGCCAGCGCCAACGTGGTGCCGATAATCCCACCGACAAGACACAGAAGTGTGCTTTCGGCCAGCACCAAACGCATTGCTCGTAGCGGACGCACGCCAATGGTTTGCAACACCGCGTACTCTTTGATGCGGTCCTGAACACTCATCACCGTCGTGGTCGCGACCAACGACAGCACCAATCCGACACAGGCGTAACCCAACCAGTGGGCGAAGCCGATCAAATCAACCAAGTCCGACAACGTGCTCGCCTGGAACGCACCCTTGCGACGCGTCTTCGTCGCGACCGACCCGGCGCGAAGTGTTTCGTCAATTTCCGCAGCAACCCGGTCGGCGTCAGCATCGTCGCTCAACAGAACTTCGTGCTGGGTGACCAATCCGGCAGCGTCCAGTCCGCGGGTGTATTGCAGGAACGCCAAACTGGTGTAGATCAAGTTCTCTTCCGAAGGGACGGTTGACGCGAAGATACCCGCTACCTTGACCGAGATGTCACCGATCGAGAACTGGTCGCCGGTTTTTAAACCGCGACGCTGTGCGACATTGCGACCGACGATCGCAGCATCGCGTTGGGATGCAAATTGCTGCCAATTGCCTTCGATCAATGACAGAGGGCGAGTGGATTGAATCTGCTCAGGATCGGCTCCGTTGAAAACGACAATGTCCAAACTCGCACGGCAATTGTTTGTCCAGACTTGAATCGGCATGACGTCACGGACGCCTGCGATTTCTTTGATCTTGCTTGAGTAATCCTCGGGCAATCGGCTTGTGGTGGGACAAAACCGGTTTTCTTGGAACACGATCAAGCTGCGGTCGGCATCAGCACCGCTGGTCAATCGCCGCAAACCTTCTTGTACTGAACCCACGAAACAGAACACGAACATCGCCACGGCAGCACCCGTGACGGTTAACAGCGTCCGCGTGCGATGACGCCATAGCGTTTTTAGAATGTAAGAAGTCATAGGGCGAAAAGCCGGTTAGGAGGCTATGGGGGCACTTTCCAGGAATTTGCCACGATCTAAAACAAGTTGCCGCGATGCGATTTTCGCAACATCGGTATCGTGAGTGACCATCAACATCGTGATGTCGAGTTCTTTGTTCAGTCGTTGCAGCAAGACTTGGACCTGCTCGCTGGTTTCGGTGTCCAGACTGCCGGTCGGTTCGTCAGCGACGACAACTTTCGGGTGCGCGACGATCGCACGGGCGATGCCGACGCGTTGCTCTTGGCCGCCGGAGAGTTGACGTGGATAGTGGTGGGCTCGATCGCTCAGCCCCACCGCTTCTAATGCCAAATTGACTCGTTGGCGACGCTGGGTCGAGGTCAGCTTTAGTAGCAGCGTTGGCAGTTCGACGTTCTCGTACGCGGTTAATACGGGAATCAAATTGTGAGTTTGGAAGATGTAACCCAGGTTAGCAGCGCGCCAATCGGCAAGTTTGCTGCGAGACAATTTTGTGATCTCCGTCCCGTCGACGACGATGGTTCCGGAATCCGGGCTGTCGATGCCGCTGACCAAATTTAATAGCGTGCTTTTGCCGGTCCCGCTCGGTCCCATCAGCGAAACGAACTCGCCCGACTGGATATCCAAATCAATATGGTCCAGTGGCGTGATCGTATCGTCCCCTTTGCGAAAGCTCTTGCAAACGCCTCGTAGTTCCAACAATGCCATTTTGTTCTCCGTGATTTCCGTTTTGCGTTCGCGTTACTTCCCGATCGTTTGCTCTTCGCCTGTGACCGTCACATAGTTGCCCGGTTGCAAGTCATCCAGTCCCGTCGCAATCAGTTTGTCGGTCACGTTCAATCCCGATTGAACCTCGATCAAGCCTTCGGCACTTGGGGTGCCGACATCGACACTGCGCTGCTGGGCACGCTGATCAAAATCGACGATCCAGACAAACGAACCCGTGTCGCCCGATTGGATCAGTTGTTGGGGGACAAACAGACGTTCGCTCTGCATCATCTCGTCCGCTGTTTCAGTAACCGTCGGTGACAAGAACGTTGCTGTGACTAGCATCTCGGGACTGACGTTGGGCGGAGGATCGATCAGTTCGACCTTCACCTCCAATGTGTTCTTTTGAATGTTTGCCGAACTTGTCGTCTGCAGCACTCGTCCGTGGATCACGGCGTCGGAGGAAGCCGTTTTGATTTCGACGCTTTGGCCACGAATCACCATCGGGACATCTTCGAGTCGCACGTCGGCCCGAACCTGTAGCCGCTCGGGATCGTACATCTCGACCACCGTGCTGGAACCTTGTCCCGATGGACCATCGAGTCCGGTGACCCGGGTGCCGGGCGAGGCGATCAGGCTGAGGATACGCCCATCCATCGGCGCGAGCACCGTGTTTCGTTGGAGTGTCAACTCGGTTTGTCGCAGTTTCAGTTCTGCTTCGTTTCGCAGCCCAATTGCCGAGGCGACCTTGGCTTCAGCCTCCTGCATTTGTCGCGTTTCTTCGACCAATAATTCAAGTTGTTGCTGCAATGCATCGACCTTTCCCTGCAACGCTTTAACTTCACGCTGGATGTGGGGGCCACGCTGCTGAAGCTCTTGCAGGTTGGCGTTTGCCGCTGTGTATTCGCTCTCGGATTGCCGGACAATACGTCCCGCAATCGCCGCTTCGGCTGCTTGCTTTCCCTGCATGCTGCTATGCGTGTATTTGACTTGGGCTTGGGCCGCTTCGATCAGGAAGGGCAGTTTTGCGAGCTCGGTTTTTGCATTGGCCAACCGGCTTTGAGCTTCCGCCAAGGGAACTTGCAAATGAACCGGGTTCTTTAAACGGATCTTTGCCGCGTCCCGTTCTGCAATCGCACGATTGAGTTCCCCTTCGCGGATGGCGAGCAGGTTCTTCGCTTGCTCGACATCCAGCTCCGCATCGATCGCAATTAAACTCGCAATCGGATCCCCCTTGGTGACGCTTTGCCCTTCGACCACCAACAATTCTTCGATCACCCCTGATGCCAATGCGGCAACACGGATCGCGGTTGGTCGCGGTTCGATCCAGCCCGCGGCCTGGAACAGTGGTGTTCCCGAGGGTTGCAGCTCGGACCGCTTCACAATCACCGGCACGACCGTGACCGATTGGCGGGGCAACAGCCGTCGTCCGGCAGCTGCCCCGAGTAACATCACGAAGCCTACCAGAATCCCAATCGGAATGACGTACCGCGACACCCAGCGTTTTCGCTGCGGCCGGGCTGGTTTCGTTTCACGGCTAGGCGAACGATCCATCGCGAGTTGGCTGAGATCAAGTTGGCTGCGGTTCATTTGGCATCGATTGTTAGGAGAGATGGGAATAGGGGAGTTTGCTGATTCCCCCTCTTTCTACTCAGTGCGGACGAAGACCTTGCTCGCTGCGACGGTCAAGTTTCCTTGATCGTCTCGCTTCGCAGTGCCTTGCACGACGACGGTGGAAAGCTCTTTCACGTTCAACAGCTCTCGCGCATCACTGGCGACCGGCTTGCCATT
>CAXBHV010000015.1:0-17345 GCA_963974855.1 uncultured Rhodopirellula sp.
AATTCGGCTTTTGATTATCGGAGACAGTCTGACGCACGCATCAGCGTATCCCAATGAAATTGCACGCTTGCTGTCACGGCAAAACAATCCGAAATGGACGATGTTGGGGACACACAAACCATCCTCAGCCGCCGAGGGCGTTATTCACGAAGGGTACGGCGGTTGGACTTGGGTTAATTTCGTGACGAAGTATGACCCCAATCCCGATGACAGTCGTGCCAAACGCCGCAGTCCGTTTTTGTTCCTCGACGAGCACTCCAAGCCGCAGTTGAATTTGACTCGATATTTACAAGAGCGATGCGAAGGCCAACGCCCCGACTACGTCGTAATCAAACTCGGTATCAACGATTGCTTCTCCGCTCCGGTTGATGATCGCGCCGGCATGGACACCCGCATCGATACGGTGTTTGGGTTTGCCGATACGTTGCTGGCCGCGATCCGAGAGGCTGCGCCCCAGGCACATATTGGCATCTGCTCGACCACGCCTGGAAATCATCGTCCCGAAGCGTTCAAGGCCAACTACAAGGATCGGTACACTCGGTGGGGATGGAAGCAAATTCAACATCATCTGGTTCAACGACAAATGCAGTACGTGTCGGAAAAGCAGGATCCGATGATCACGATCCTGCCCACCCAATTGAACCTCGACCCCATCGATGGCTACCCCAACAATAATGCCGTGCATCCCAATGCCACGGGGTACAAACAGATCGGCGCGAGCGTCTATGCTTGGCTGAAATGGAAACTTGCAAACGCCCAGCCCGCCTCCGCTGCTGCCGAGTCTGTAAGCGCTGCATCCGTTGGCAGCGAATAAGACATCCCAGCGGTGCAAGAAATCAAAGCTTGGCTCTCCCGCCACTTCATCTCCCTCCCCCTCTCCCTCCCACTCGAGTTCACGAAACGCACTCCCATGAATCCCATCCGTTTGCCGTCCTCCGCGGCGTTGTACTTCGTCGCCGCCACGTTCATTGTGTCGCCGATCGGCACCGCGTCGGAAATGACGTTTCGACAACTTCATCGAGTCTCGGTGCCCGAGGCACATCAAGCGGTTGCCGTTGATGCTTCGTCGTTTTACGCGATCTCCAATCGCACGATTGGCCGCTACGAGAAAGGCACCTCGCGTCCGCTGGCGAAATGGACCGCTCCCGACGGCTCGCCCGTTATCCATCTCAATAGCGGTATCGTGGTCGATGGCCGGCTGTATTGTGCCAATTCGAATTGGCCTAAATCGCCTCTAAAAAACTCGATCGAGATTTTTTCTGCCGAAACACTCAAGCATCTCGAGCGAAAAGAGTTCGACGAAACCGAAGGAGCCATCAACTGGATCCAACGACATCGCGGATCGTGGTGGATTGCGTTTGCATTTTATGGCGAGGCAAACGTCCGTCGCACGTATCTGGTTCGCTACGACGACGAGTGGCAAAAGACGGGAACGTGGACATTTCCGGAATCCGTTATTGAGTGTTTTTTGCCCAACAGTAATTCAGGGGGCGCATTCGGCCCCAACGGACGCTTGTTCGTGACCGGCCATGACCACGCCGAGCTTTACGTGCTGACCGTGCCCGAGACCGACGGCGAACTTAATCACATCGCCACGGTTCCCGCCCCGATCGCAGGCCAAGGAATCGCCTGGGACCGCAGCGATATCGGCACCTTGTTCGGAATCATGCGCAGCCGCCATGAAGTGGTCACGATGCGGTTATCGCACCGCGAAGAATACGCGACACTGAAACAACCAGTCCAGTGGATTCGAGATGAAAACAATCCCGTGCTTGCTCCGCGAAAAGGCGAATTCGATTCCACTCGAGTGATGAATCCGTGGGTGGTGCGTGCGGGCGAAACGTATCGATTGTTTTATGCCGGAGGTGACGACCACAAAAAACACCGCATCGGGGTCGCCACCGCCGCCATCAATGATCTCACGAAGTGGGATCGAACGGGGCCGCTATTTGATAATGGCGCCGAAGGATCGTTTGATGCGAATTGGTGTGTGTTGCCGCATGCCGTGCAAATCCGTGACGACCGTTGGCATCTCTACTACACCGGTAACGCGGGGAAAGGCACGGGATTGAGTGCGTTTCCTGGAATCGGAATGGCGACCAGTCCTGATGGCATGACGTGGTCTCGTTCCGGCGATCAAGCTGTCCTTACCCCCAGCGGCGAACACGGTGATCCTGATGCGATCGGGATCGCCGGAGGATCGGTATTGCGGGTGCGGCAAAAGGATGGATCGACTCAGTGGCGGTTCTACTACACCGGTTGTCCGACGACCGGAAAACCGCATGCACTCAACCAGCAAAAGACGATCTGTTTGGCGGTCTCCGATGATGCCATCCACTGGAAAAAACGCGGAGCGGTGCTGCTGCGTGATCCCGAGCGTGACTACGAAGACATCGCGGTTGCCGGTGCCGTGGTGCATCAGGAACCCGATGGAATGTTCCGTATGTGGTATTCCGCAATCGGCACGCGATGGGGATTCTATTCAATTTGTTACGCCGAATCCGACGATGGAATTCACTGGTGTCGCGGTACAAATCCCGACGACAATCTGCAACTGAGCCCCGCCGGTGACGGTTGGGAGAAACAAATGGTGGAATACCCAACTGTCATTCGCGAAGGAGCCCGTTTACGAATGTTCTATTGCGGAAACGGCTACGGAAACAGTGGCGTCGGCACCGCGATATCAAAGTAGACCATCAAGGCTACTCGTGGACACGGTTCGAAACAGCATACTGTTAATAACGCGAAGCGTCCGCGAGGCGATCTCGATATTGATTCGGTCCCTCGCTGACGCGTCGGGTGATGATTTGCGGGGAAAAACGATGAAAACGCAATTCCAGAAATCGCGCGTCGGATTGTGAGCGGATGCGGAACCAACCTCGCTAGGGCCAAGGTTGCGATCACTCTCCTGCCGCTTGGCAGGCGGCAATTACAAATTCAAACGCCCGCATTGTGTCATCGTAATTGGTGCTGTGCCCCATCTCCGGGCGATGAATGCCGAGCACTTTCGTATCTCTTTTGTCGAGAAGTGAGAGCAGCCTCTGGACACTTTCGGGCGGCACCGAATCGTCTCGCCCCCCGGTGGTAGCGGCGACCGGCATCGTGAACCGGTCGGGGAAAAACTCGGCGCTGCGCCGATGATATTCCTCGGGGACTTCTTGCTTCGATCCGCCAAACGATTTGCTAATCGCGTCCTGAAACCGCTCGTACTCAACATGATTAGCGGTACCGTTGAGTGCGACGACCCCGTCAACCTGCTCGGGGTGCAACGCAGCTAAGGTCAACGCGGAGGTGCCCCCCATCGATCCGCCACTGACAATCACCCGTCTCACTTGGAAGCGGTTCTTCAGTATGCGGATGATCTGCAACAAATCGGCTTCGGCGGCCGGTCCCATCCACGAGGTCTTGGCACGGTAGTCTGGTGAAACCATTAGCATCCCGTGTGCAGCCGCAACGTCGCGTGTCGCCCGGCACTCATCTCGCATTTGGGTAGTAAATTGCCAGCGATCCGAACCGTGGCCATGCAACGCAATCAACACCGAAACCGGCACATCCGCGGCAAATCCGTGCGGCGTCAGCTCAACATACTTTTGCTCGCTGCCGTCGAAATCTGCTATGAACCTTTGATCGACTATCGTCGCCAGCGGAGGCCTCTTGTCGTCAGCAAACGCCGTGGATGGTGCCAAACACATCACCGCACCAACGGCGAGTATGAAAAAGATCGATGTGCAACATTCTTTTTGTTCACGCATGGATTTATACAAGAGAGGCGAAGGGACAAGTGGCGAAAGGACATTGACATTTCTGAGGTGCTTCAGTTTACCGCAATTCGGCTGTCTATCGTAAATCGGCGAACGCGGGGTGCTCGCTGCAAACGAAAAAAAATAGAGATAAATCACCATTTTCCTTGCCATGGGACGCAGCAGTTATAGTGGGTTGCCAGCAACGAGACGATCTGCGGCCATCAAGTGCCATCGCCATTGCGTATGCTGCGTCCAACCACGATCGAAACTCCAGCGCTTTTGGATTGATGAACACAATGCGATTGAAAACCTATTTAACATCGATCCTCATTTTTGTCGCAACGATGACGTTGATGGCCAACGTCACCGTTGCGAACGAGCCCGCCAGTGAGGTAAATACGCGTTTCAAGCAGGCGACCAATCGAACGTTCAAGGCTTTCGATCCACAGCAAGAACAAACGTGGCAACGCCCCTTCTTCTTCATGCAACTTGCCGACACTCAGTACGGCATGTTCACTGGAAACAAGGGGTTCGATCAGGAAGTAGCTCTGGTTCAACAAGCGGTCGAACATATTAACCGGCTTCGCCCTCGATTCGTGATCGTCTGTGGTGATCTGACGAATGCCACTCCGAACCAGCCTCGCTACGAAACTCAGGTTACTCAGTTTCATCACGACTTTTCAAAAGTAGACGCCGAAATCCCGCTCGTCTGTGTATGCGGTAACCACGATGTCGGCAATCGACCAACACAGGAGTCGATCGCCAGCTATCAAGAAAACTTTGGGGACGACTATTTTTCATTCTGGGTTGGAGGCGTCTACAACATCGTCCTGAATTCTAGCGTCCTGAAAGATCCCAGCGGCGCCGCAGAAGTGCTGACGGCGCAGCAAGCTTGGCTCGATCAGCAACTTCAAGATGCCAAGACCGAGAAGCCGAAACACATCCTGTTGTTTCAGCATCATCCGTTTTTTCTCGAACAAGAAGAGGAGCCGGATCAATACTTCAACATTCCGCTGGAGCGTCGAACGCCGCTGTTACAACAGCTTAAACAGGCAGATGTACGAGCCGTTTTCGCAGGCCACTACCACCGCAACGCCTATGGTCGCGCCGGTGCAATGGAAATGATCACAACCGGTCCGGTGGGCCGCCCGCTAGGCAAAGACCCATCTGGTTTTCGCATTGTGATCGTGGATGAAACGAAGATCCAACATCAATACTGGGCAATGGACGACGTGCCCGAGAAAATCAACCTGCCCCCAAACTGACGTCAGTCAAATGAAGCGGTTGAGCTTGGCTGAACACAGGTGATGCTCTTGGCAACGGATTGCAAACGCAATACCGTTGACCGCAACTATCTTCGGAATGCGACAACCATGGCAAATGCAGTACTCTCTCGCGAATTGGCTCCTCAGCGTTTGGCGTTAACGCTAAACGCTTCGCTGTGGGCCGTTCGCGGACTGTTCTGTTTAAACGGCTTTCTTTATGCAAACTGGGCGACCCGCATCCCTGCGATACAGTCACAGTTCCAACTTTCTAATGGGACCCTTGGGCTAGCCCTGATGGTCCTGGCGGCCGGAGCGGTGGTGGCGATGCCCAGCACCGGTTGGCTCTGTTCACGCCTCGGCAGTCGTCGGATCGTTGTGATCAGTCTGGTGATATCTCTGCTAGGACTTCCTGCGATCTCGCTGATGTCGGGTCTGGGGACGCTGGTAGTGGCGTTATTCGTTTTCGGTGTCGGTCATGGGATGTTGGATGTTTCCATGAATTTGCAAGCGTTGGATGTCGAGCGACGATTGAACCAGCAGGTCAATTCGTCGATCCACGCGTTGTGGAGTACGGGCGCGCTGACGGGTGCCTTGGCGGGCAGTTTGTTTGCGATTAGCGGCGTGGGGATTCGTTGGCACTTTGCCATGGTGGCCGCAATGTTGGCGTTCGCGGCTGTCCCAATCGTCTCTCGGCTTTTAATTGACCGAGTCGATCGTGATCAAGACTCACGAGAGAAGAAGCCCCGACGTAGCAAGCCTCAGAGAGATTGCGAAATCCGCCACGATTCCGGCGGCATGGCAATCGACCGACCTCACCACGAACGTGCCCCGCGCGGCGTAACGATTTTGCTCGGCGTGATTGCGTTCTGTGTGATGGCGAGCGAAGGAGCGATGGCGGATTGGAGTGCCGTACTGCTTCATCAATCGTTCGAGATCAGCGAAGGGATCGCTGCAATGGGGTTCGCGACATTCGCGATTGCAATGGCGATCGGTCGCTTCGCCGGAGATCGTTTGTCCGCAAGACTAGGCCCCGTCAAACAGGTGCGACTCAGCGCGTTGGTGGCGATGATTGGATTCTTGATCGTTGTGACGTCGAATCACTTCTACATTGCACTCGCTGGCTTTACTTTGATCGGGGCGGGGTTGGCGACAACCGTCCCTGCCGTCTTCAGCGCCTGTGGCAGATTACCGGGTGATTCCCCTGGCGTCGCACTGGCCACGGTTTCAACGATCGGTTATTTCGGCTTTCTGCTTGGGCCGCCGATGATCGGCTTTCTTTCCGAGTGCGTTAATCTGCGTTTCGCACTCGGCACACTGGCGGGAACAATGGTGATCACCATGGCGCTGGCATCAGCAACCCGTCCACCAAGTGCCTAACGCGGCATCTATTCCTCTTCATCGGAGTTCATCTTGATCCCTTCTCGCACATGGCTTTCGGTGCCAACCATCCTGTTAGTTTTCACGCTCTCTGGGCTCTTTCTGCCGCTGCAGGGAATTGCTCAAACCGCCTCGGAGGTCAAGCTGGTTGACAAAAGCGAACTTCCGTCCGGCGATGGATTGGCAGCATGGTTCGCCAACGACTCTCAATTAAATCAACATGCCGCGGTGATCTTTACTGACGATTTCGAAGCCGGAGAGCTGGGGGCAAAGTGGGACGAGACGAACGATCGCACCGGCAACGTGCTAAGCTTCGTCGCTCCGGCATCCAAGAGCCCAATGCTAGGCCGGCGATCGCTGAAAGTAACCGCGACGCTCGGCCAGAATAGTGGTGGTGGGTTCACGAAATGGTTTGAATCATCCGGCCGTCTGTTTATCCGTCTCTACACAAAATTCGACAAAGACTGCGATTACGTGCATCACTTCTGCACGCTGCGGGCAAACAAGTCACTTCAGGGTAGCGACCGCTGGAGCGGGTTTGGCGGAGCGGGCGAATTGCCCGATGGCGACGAGCGGTTTTCGACGGCCATTGAACCGTGGGGGAACTGGGGCAAGTGGACTCCGCCGGGACAATGGAATTTCTACAGTTATTGGCACACGATGCAGCCCAGCCCGGACGGCAAGTACTGGGGCAATGGCTTCCGCCCCGAAACGCAATCCAACATCGAGCGTGGCAAATGGATCTGTGTCGAATTTATGCTCCAGCACAATACACCGGGTAAGGATGATGGCGAACAAGCCTACTGGATCGACGGCGAACTTCGCGGCCATTGGCGCGGCATCCAATGGCGAACCAGTCCCACCTTGATGGCCAACGCATTGACGCTGGAAAGTTACGTGACCGATCGCTGGACGAAACAACGCGTGAACATCGTTTACTTCGACAATGTTGTCATTGCCAAACAATACATTGGCCCACTACCCACGGAATGAGGCCTAAGCAATGTCGCTCAGCTCTCCACGCTGTCTGCGTTCATTAAGTTCCCCCAAATCTAAGAAGAGATAACGCATTATTAGAAAGAACTTCGCCCCCCGGCAAACTGATGCGTGAGTTCTGAAGTTGCGTTATTTGCTGTCGCGGAGCGACATATTTCGATAGCCTCGGACTTTAGTCCGAGGATTTTCGCCAATATCAATCGAGTCCCAACGGGACGTTTTGTGACTTGATCGTTCGCCACAGAACGTCGCTCCGCGACGGGGTGCCAATTTCAGAACCGATAACCCTGGACTAAAGTCCAAGGCTATTCCACAAAGTGCCTCCGGCACAAAAACAGCAAACTCAGCATGAACGCGTCGGGTTGGAATCGCCTTTAAAGTGGCGTTATCTGACTAGGACAACAGGGAACGGATCGGAGTACCTTCGCTTCGTTTCAGCGGGCGGCCAATCGGCGTGTAAACCTCTTCGGCGAACGGGACTCCCAATGCCGCGAGGATGGTTGCATGCAAGTCGGCAACCGTGGTCACGTCGGCGACATCCTGTGTTGGATTCTTGGAATCCAGTTTTGGCGTGGGCGAAGTCTCGCCAAACACTTGCCCGCCGCGGATCCCACAGCCAGCTAACAAGGTCGAAAAACCATGCGGCCAGTGATCGCGGCCACCGGCGGGATTGATTGTCGGAGTGCGTCCGAATTCGCCTCCGCAAACCACCAACGTATTTTCAAGTAAATCACGATCGCGAAGCCGAACCAACAGCGAGGCGATTGCCGGATCAAGCGTCTCGCACGCAGATGACTGCAACGAGTGATTGTTGATATGCGAATCCCACCCGCTGAGCGTGACTTCGACACAGCGTGCGCCCGCTTCGATCAAGCGACTTGCCGCCAAACATCCGCGTCCAAACGGAGTGTCGCCGAATGCGGCTAGCGTCGTCTGCGATTCCTCGGACACATCAAATGCCGACAACTGCTCGCTGGACATCATCCGCAGCGCCGCATCGGTCGCCGTCACATGCAACGTGCGTTTCTTTTCGAGTTCCGCGATTCGGCCACGCCGAAACTCTTTTTCAACCACGTTGTAGAGATCATCGATCCGTTTGTCGTAGCGGTCTTGCTCTACCGAGCGGCGAACATCAGGCACCGGACCGGCTGGATCGCCAATTTTGAACGCGTCATAGGCGCCGCCCAGATAACCACCCCGCGCCGGAGCACCGCCGGGCAAGATCGAGATGTGACGTGGGATGTCCGAATCGCCTGGATCGGACTCACATAACACCGCGCCGATCGATGGATGAATCAGCGTGGGATCAGGACGAAAACCGGTCTTCACGTTATAGACCGCACGTTGGTGATCGCCTTCCTTGCCAGTCACGCTTCGCACCAGCGATGCCAAATGCATTTGCTCGGCGAGTTGTGGCAAGGTATCGGCGATTTGAATTCCGGCGACCGACGTCTCGATCGCCTTCGTATCGCCACCAATCAACTTCCCTGGATGTGGGTCGAATGTTTCCAACTGACTCGGACCTCCCTCTAACCACAACAAGATCACACTCAAAGGACGCGACGGGTCGGTCACTCCTAATTCATCGGCCTTTGCCAGCGCATGGGCGAGTTGAGAGAGAAACATTCCGCTTACGCCCGCCCCGAGTAATGTTCGGCGAGAGAAGTGGGCCTGGCGACTACAGAGCCGACCGGATGCAACGGGAATCATCATTTGTTCTTCTTTTTGAAATAGTTATCCCAAGTGTTTCGTACTAGCCATCTTGGTGCTAGTGCGAAAACCCTTAAGTTCTTCCCGTTCTTGTGAGCCGACGGCGCTAGCCGCGGGCCATTACAAGCGGATTTCAAGTTGCCCGCGGCGAGCGGGCAGTTGATTTCGTGAGCCGTTCGCGCGTGAGCGACCGGGTTCCACGGGATACCCGGTGCCTTACGGCCCACGGCTCACCATTGCTATTTCCAATCGGATTAAATCAACAAGCGGTTGACGACTTCTACTACGATATTGATCCGTGCTTGTTTTGTACTTTGACATCGCGCATCAGTGGTTCCACGCCAATTCGGTACTGTTGAGCAACACCCAATACAAGTCTTCGATCCCAGCCTGGCGATCGTCGCTCTCTTTGAGTCTCGCCACAAAATGTTCTAATTCAGTCGGGGTAGGGTGGCGATTTAACACGGCCAGATACGTGGTCTCGATCGCCTGGGTATCGGTCTTCGCAAACCGAGCGATATGGTTAGTGGCATTGAGCACAGGATTATCTTCAACTGCTTTACGTAACATCTCGCCGTTGAGCATCACTAACCGCTGTGAGATCGTGACACTGTCGTTGGTAAATTCATCCTCGCCTTGATCGCCATAACGGCGGACAAAATCGTTGGTGCTGCCGAATTTGTCGAACTGAACGAGCAGTGACGAATCACGGTCGATCTTCTTGATCCTGGCACTCTGGATGATGGACGCTGCCATTTGCTCGGGACGCAACCTCGTCAAAGGAAACACCGCTCCAGCGTCCTCGTGCGCATCGGTGACTTCAAACTCAGCACGACTCGAAACACGAAACGCCGAACTGTGAACGATCATGCGGATTAAATCACGAAGATTGAATTGTTGAGCAATAAACTCGTCCGTGAGTGTCTCGATCACCGCGGGTGCTTTTTCATCCAACGGCAGATTATCCACGGCGTCCGTGGCACTGCGGCCAAACAACAACGCCCAAACGTGGCTGACCGTTGATCGCCCGGCTTGTCGGTTTTTGGGATCGGTAATCC
The DNA here is from genome assembly GCA_963974855.1 of uncultured Rhodopirellula sp. GTDB lineage: Bacteria > Planctomycetota > Planctomycetia > Pirellulales > Pirellulaceae > Novipirellula. Next base: position 10,150 of record CAXBHV010000015.1, read on the forward strand.
ACTGAGCCAAACGATGACGCGGCGAGCCCTGATCGGGCAGCAGCTCGGGTTGATAGGGAACGCTGGGCGTCACTTCGACTTCGGCATCGGCGTCCAAGTATTGGTAGTGATAGTTGGCCTCGTTTTCTTGAACCCCTTGCAACCCGTTGGTTTTGGCACTGGTAAAGAACGCGGCCAGTTGATGAAAGTCGGTCTGCATGCCTTCGCGTGGCGAATCGGCACTTCCTAGGCTGACGTTGCCCAAAAAATCGTTATGGCACTGCAAACAATCGATTCGCAAACCCAAAAAAGCACGTGACGTTCTGGCTGCCAAACGGACGGGATCGGGTTGCCCATCATTGCTGTCAAAGGTGACAGTTAGGAAATTGACTTCGGGTCGATCGGTCCAAAGCCCCTCGGCGGTGACGAGTCGCCGAACGATCTCGTCATAGTGAATGTTTTGCGAGAATTGGTCGGTCAACCAAGTACGGAATCGGCGGCGGCGATAAACCAAAAACGGGCCATCATCGGCACCCACATAAAATCGCGACCAACGCTCGGCCCAATATTGATGGAAACGCGGATCCACAAGCAGCGATTCCAGGTGAGCTTGCTCACGCTGTGATTCCGGCATCGACTCCAACCGCCGAATCTCTTCGAGCGACAATCCGCTTCCGACCAGCGCCAACGACATCCGGCGACAGACAGTCAGCCAGTCGGCGGCCTCGGCCCGCTCAACACCCGCCTCGTCCCATCCGAGGGCAAGACTGGCTTCGATCGCCGCCATCGACTCGCGCAAGGCATCGTCCCCTTTGGCTACGGCATCGAAACGGGATGCAGGATCCAAACTTGGGGATTTTGCTTTGGCTAACTCGGCAGGCGGCAGATCCGATTCGCTCGCGGCGTTCTTTTTGTCTTCGGCCTCTGCCGCGTTAAAATTAGTTTTTGCGACGGGATCAAGCAGTGAATTTTTCGATCGATCCGAAAGCCCCGCAGCGAGGTAACCGAAAGCGATCAGGACCAATAATCCAAACCAACCGTAGCGGACGATCGTCATCAAAGCCCATTTCATTGGTTTTCGCATCCGATGTTTACAGAAAAAGAAAGGCAGTGCCTGGACGTAATTCGTTGAGCGATTGCCATTCTTGCCAATCATCCATAATAAAACGGCAATCTCGACATGGGGTTGTTTTGAACGGCAAAAGGGCCGATTTTAAGTTCTGCACATTGATGCATTCGAATTCAGGGCATCCTCGGCCCCGCTGCGATCCGCACTGGCGCCGTCATACGAAAAAAAGCTTGCTGCCATGGACATTACTCCGTCAACGTCGCGTCCCTCGACTCTTAACGAAGCGAGCGATCCTTTTTTCGAGCCCTACGATCGCGAACAAATTGCCTACGGCGACCAGCCTTCAGCGGCGCTGGCGGCTTACCTCCAGCAGGTTTCTCGCAGCGGTAAAGCCCTTGATTTAGGTGCCGGAGCCGGTCGGGACACGATCGCATTGGCCAAGGCGGGCTACGACGTATTGGCGGTCGATTTGAGCAACCGCGGACTACAACGAATCCGGCAACGGGCCCAAAAGGAACAAACATCGGGAAAAGTGCAGACGTTGGCGGTCGATGTCCGCGAAGTATTAATGCCCGAAAAAACGTATGACGCGATCGTTGCCACCACCGTGTTGGACCACATTCCTCTCAACGATGCTGTGGTGTTGTGGGACCGTATGGCCAAGTCGCTGACCGATACTGGCATTTTGTATGTTCAGGTGCACACCACCGAGGACCCTGGCAGCGACCAATCGCCGGGCCGCGAAAGCGATGCTCCGGTCAGCGAAACAGCGGGAGCGGTGATCAACTATTTTCCTCCCAACCAATTAGCTCTCTGGGCCGTGGCCGCCAAAAGTCGACTGCGGATTCTTCGTTACGAAGAGTGTTTGGAGTGGGATTACACGCATGGCCCTGAACATCTGCACGGCAAAGCCATCTTGTTGGCGACCCGCGAAGGAGCTCATCCGCCTTGGTATGGCCAACCCGCCTTGTTCCCTCGGCGCTGAGCGTTTCACGAATCTGATGAACAGAATAGATGCACAAATTCAAAAATCGCAAAATTGGCGAAAAGGGGTGCCGACCATGATACAGAATGCCGAACAAGGACATTCAAGCCCGTTTTTCACCCTGCTGCGTCGCCCTTTTTCGCAGTCCAAATAGGTGTGAACCGAGTCTGAAAGGGCGTGTCCAAGAGTAGTAGAATGGCGGTAAAGTATGCCTCGGGTTGCTCAATTTCAAAAAAATCGTCAGAATCCTCGTGTTTCATCGCTGGTGGGGCCGTTTCCATCTTGCCCCATATCGCTGGATCGCTACACTCTGCCCTTCGAAGTGAAAAGGTTAACTTGAAGACCGGACGACAAACTTGGTGAATTCCACGTTTCGTCGCATTCAAATGGTTTACAGGCGTTAACAAACGCCAGAAAGTTTGAATAATACGGTCCGACGGATTCGCCAGCGTAGCTCAGTTGGCAGAGCAGCTGATTTGTAATCAGCCGGTCGTGGGTTCGAATCCCTCCGCTGGCTTAAGTCGCTATCACAGCGACATCAAGCAACGAAGTAAAACGGTTGGTTAAGTTAAGGAAACGACTCAAGTACAGAACACGATTTAAACGACACGAGAAACGATGACGGCACACCACATGTGCTGACAAAGAAACAGGGGGGTTTGCCCGAGTGGTTAAAGGGGGCGGATTGTAAATCCGCTGACTATGTCTACACAGGTTCGAATCCTGTAGCCCCCATTTCGACGTTTCATCGCGGGTGTAGCTCAATGGTAGAGCAGCAGCCTTCCAAGCTGAATACGAGGGTTCGATTCCCTTCACCCGCTCTTGCGTTCTCGGCGTTTACTGAAGAGTCGACTTAAGAACGTGTTCGGATGGACTTTGGGCTTTTGGTCTGAATTTCCTTTTGAGTCGCTGCTGTAGCTCAGTGGTAGAGCGCCTCCTTGGTAAGGATGAGGTCATGGGTTCAAATCCCATCAGCAGCTTTGGTGAGTGCGACTCCCCTGCGACATGGCGTCAGCCATGACAATGTTAGTCAGGGTGGGACCAACGCAACCGCCGGAGTACTTTGTTAGCAAACCGAACCCGCAGGGGTTTGGGATCGAATAAGAAGAGATTGCGAGAGTGCTTTAGGGTGACATTTATGTCACTGGCGGTTTCCTCGCGAAAAAAGAGCGATTGAATGCTCTATTTTCGCAGCGAGGCAATTGCAAATTATCTCACTTTTCGCAACAACTTAGGCAAGTTGGCTACCAGCGGTCTCGCTGGAAGCGTACATGAGGTCGAGTTCAGCGTCTCGTTGGTGTTAACAACGCAGTTTTTTAAGCAATTAAAAAGCCCCGCGAAGTTCACATCGCACGAGTTTTCCTGAGCAGGCCCAATTGCGACTAACGTCAATAGCAGCACAAAACATGTCCCGCGGTGGGACGCAAACGATTTTTTGATTTCGTTTCAATTCTATTGTTGATCGAGTGACCAAGCGGCCGGATTTTTAGCGAGCTCCCGTGGGTGTGAACACGGACGTTAGATCTTCGGGCTGATTAGGGGCGTATCCCCTTTCCAGTTTTCGCAATGGTCGAGTGTAGGTGATTTAGAAAAATGGCTAAGGAAACTTTTCAACGTACAAAGCCCCACGTCAACGTCGGCACGATTGGCCACATTGACCACGGCAAAACGACCACGACTGGCGCAATCTTGGCCGTCCAAGCTGCTAAGGGTCTGGCAAAGGCAAAGGGTTACGCCGATATCGCCAAGGGCGGTACCGTTCGTGACGCTACCAAAACAGTGACGATCGCGGTCGCTCACGTTGAGTACGAGTCGGACAAACGTCACTACGCCCACATCGATTGCCCGGGCCACGCTGACTTTGTTAAGAACATGATCACCGGTGCCGCCCAAATGGACGGTGCGATCCTGGTCGTTTCGGCAGCGGACGGACCGATGCCACAAACCAAGGAACACGTGCTTTTGGCTCGCCAGGTTGGCGTTCCTTACATCGTTGTTTACTTGAACAAGTGTGACTTGGTCGACGACGAAGAATTGCTTGAACTCGTTGAGCTTGAAGCTCGTGACTTGCTCAGCAAGTACGGCTACCCAGGCGACGACGTTCCTGTCGTTCGCGGTTCGTCGCTTCCAGCGTACAACAACCCAGCGGACCCTGAAGCCAGCAAGTGCATCACCGAGTTGATGGTTGCCTTGGACGACTTCATTCCAGAACCGACTCGTGAAGACGACAAGCCATTCTTGATGGCAATCGAAGACGTCTTCTCGATCGAAGGTCGTGGTACGGTTGCTACCGGTCGTATCGAGCGTGGCGTGGTTAAGGTTGGCGAAGAAGTATCGATCGTCGGTCTTTCGGACACCCCTGTGAAGACCACCTGCACCGGCGTCGAAATGTTCCGCAAGGAAATGGGCGAAGGCCGCGCGGGAGACAACGTCGGTTGCTTGCTTCGTGGTGTTAAACGCGAAGACATCCAACGTGGTCAATGTTTGGCTAAGCCAGGCAGCATCACCCCTCACACCAAGTTCGAAGCAGAAGTTTACTGCTTGAGCAAGGAAGAAGGCGGACGCCACACCCCGTTCTTCAGCGGTTACCGCCCTCAGTTCTACTTCCGTACTACGGACGTAACGGGAACGGCAAACCTTGTCGACGCCGAAATGTGTATGCCTGGCGACAACGTTAAAGTTGAAGTCGAGCTGCACAAGCCAATCGCAATGGACGACGGTGTTCGTTTCGCGATTCGCGAAGGCGGCCGTACGGTTGGCTCGGGTGTTGTAACCAAGATCGTCGAGTAATCGCGACCTTGTGTTCCAATTGGTAGTACGGTTCAACAACATGCCGACCCTTCGGTAATGGATCCGAACCAGACACCAATTTGAAAAATCAACCAATGGCCAACGAGGTTTTTAACCTTCGTTGGTCATTGGCTTTTTAAGCCGAATGCGTTAATCTGCTGTGTCGTTGCGGTTATGCCGCGTTGGGATTGCTCTGAACAGGGCTTTTCGGCGATAACAGGCGTGTGAAACGCAATCGGTTTTACAGGGGTGTAGCTCAATGGCAGAGCACTGGTTTCCAAAACCAGCGGTTGAGAGTTCGAGTCCCTCCGCCCCTGCTTTTATTCACACAAAAAACTTGATCCGTGGGTCGACTGCAAAGGATTCGCAGTTTCCATCGGTCGAATGATCATTTTTAGGAGCCGACAGTGTCTCGAGACATTGCAGGGACGAACAACGCCCCACTAACTAGCGAACTTTTCCACGCCAAGGTTTACAAGCCAAACCAAGGGCGGATTGTTCGTCAATTGACAGCATTGGCGATCTGGGTCGTAGTAGCCCTCGGCTGCTGGAGCTTGTACGCCACACTGCGGGGATTCCTGTTCGGCGGTCAGTACGCGTATCTGGTCCCCACCATTTCCGGCGTGACCTTGGCAATCGGATTGTGGATTGGCTACCGCTTAGTCAACTGGCCTCAGTTCGCTGACTTTCTGATCGCGGTCGAAGCCGAGATGAACAAGGTAACTTGGCCATCGAAGGACGAATTAATCCGAGCCTCGATCGTGGTAATCTTCACGATCTTCTTTCTCGCGGTTGCCCTGTTCTTGTTCGATGTGGTTTGGCAATTCATATTCAACTTCCTTGGCGTGACTAGCTAAACATCGGCGTCACTTGTTTCATTCGAGCCACTTGAAAATGAGACGCCTTCCGACGAATTACTTTCGATACCGCTTTCGGTGATACCCGTGAATTCAGCTGATACGACAGAAGACCAAGGCGACATGCCAGACGACGTGCAAAGCGGAGCTCCAACCAATTCCGATCAGCCCGCTGCAGATCAGCTTGATTCGGATACTAACGAAACAACCTCCGACGCATCTGCCTCTAAAGAAGTGAGCAGCGAAGAAACGTCTGCTCCCGCGCCGCCCCCGCCGAAAAAACAAGTCGCACCGAAAGTCGACAAGGTTGATACTGGCGAAGCCAAGATGGATTGGTACATCTTGAAGGTGGCGTTCAATCGCGAAGATTCGATTGCCGAAGCGCTTCGTAAACGTGTCAAGATGGAAGGCATGACCGAAGAGTTCGGCGAGATTGTTGTTCCCACCGAAGACGTCGCGACGTTCACGCGTGATGGCAAACGCCGAGTCACCAAGCGAAAACTGCTACCGGGCTACATTATGGTCAATATGATCATTAATGATGACACCTGGTTCTTGGTTCGCGAAACCGGTGGCATCAGCGACTTCACCGGAGCCGCTGGAAAACCGATGCCGATGGAACCCTCGGACATCGAACGATTCATCAACAAACCCGAAGTCGATGACGAAGACGAGACCCCAATCAAAACGGCGATTCCGTTTAAGGTTGGCGATCGTGTGAGGGTCAAGGAAGGTAACTTCGAGAACCAGGAAGGTGACGTCGATAGCGTCGATGAAGCAAACGGACGCATCACCGTCATCATCAACATCTTTGGTCGCAGTGTCCCGATGGAACTCGATCACTGGCAAGTCGAAGCTTTGTAGACGGCATGATGTATCGCTGTCACGTGCCGATGCACTGACAACGATCGCCTTCCCAAACATTTTTGAAAAAATATTCCTCCACTGAACAATCTTAACTGATCACTGAAAAATGGCTAAACAAGTAACCGGGGTCGCAAAATTCCAAGTTCCTGGCGGACAAGCAACCCCCGCTCCTCCTGTCGGTACCTCGCTCGGTAAATTCGGTGTGAACCTTGGTCAATTCGTCCAAGCATTCAACGACCGAACCAAAGAGTACGCAGGCACTCCGATTCCTGTCGTCGTCACCGTTTACAACGACCGCAGCTTTGAGTTCATTACCAAGAGCCCTCCAGCGGCATCGCTACTGAAAGCAGCGGCTGGAATCGCCAAAGGCAGCGGCGTTCCTAACCGCGACAAGGTTGGTACCGTGACCGCCGCCCAGTGCGAAGAAATCGCTCAAAAGAAGATGGAAGACCTGAACGCCCGCAGCATCGAGCAAGCCGCTCTGATGATCCAAGGCACCGCTCGCAGCATGGGCATCAACGTCGAAGGCTAAAGAAGGCCTCGTCGTGTTTAGCGTAACGAAACTCGCCAAGAGTTTCGGTCATGCGAGCCATTGATTACTTCAATTCGATTTAGCTCCGCCAATAAAATGGACGGAGCTAAATTCGTT
>CAXBHV010000016.1:0-16936 GCA_963974855.1 uncultured Rhodopirellula sp.
TACATGGATGACTACGACACGTCGCTGCTACTAGAAAAAATGCTCGACGATCCTAGCAGTGGGTTGCCGAAACCGGCGGCCGTGATCCTTGAAACAATCCAAGGCGAAGGCGGTGTGAACGTTGCCAGCGATACTTGGCTCCGGCGCGTGGCATCGCTTTGCAAACAACACGGCATCCATTTGATCGTCGACGACATTCAAGTCGGCAATGGCCGCAGCGGAAAGTTCTTTAGTTTCGAACACGCCGGCATTACTCCAGACATCGTCTGTGTTTCAAAATCGATTGGCAGCGGGATGCCGATGTCGATCGTGTTGATCCGTCCTGAAATTGACGCCTGGAAACCGGGTGAACACACTGGCACGTTTCGTGGCAACAACTTGGCGTTTGTTTCTGCCCGAGCAGTGCTTGAGTACTGGGACGACCCAAGCTTTGAGCAACAAATTGAAGATCGTAGCCAAATCGTGCAAGCGAAGCTAAAAGCTATTTGCGCCAAACACACCGATCACTCGCTGAGCGTTCGCGGCCGTGGATTGATCTGGGGGTTGGACATGCAGTGTGGCGATCTTGCCAGCCAGACGATTCAAAATGCATTCGAACGGGGATTGTTGATTGAAGGAGCGGGAGCGTTTGACGAGGTGTTAAAGGTGATGCCTGCACTGACGATCGATACGTCATACTTGCAAGATGGACTACAAATTCTTGCGTCCGCGGTCGACGCCGCCATCGCCAAGGTAAACTATCGTCCATCCATAATGCCGACTTCGGTGAATTAGAACGTTTGTAAAACAGCGAGTCGTTCTCAATTACAAACGTTGCTCCCCGTACGTTCCCCATGCTTGAATCATCCAATCAAACGATCGAAGAACTGATTGCGTTCCCTGAATTATGGGCCCGTCAACTTCAGCACACCCCCAACCATGTGGCGGTTGTCTCCGAAGACGGACAATGGACATATCGGGATCTCGAACACCAATCCAATGCGATTGCCAACACGTTGATCTCGGTTGGAATCCAACATGGTAGTCGTGTGGGATTGTGTGTGGATCGGTCCCCCGAAGCGATCGCCGCGATGCTGGGCATCATGAAACTCGGTGGCGTGTTTGTCCCGCTGGATCCCGATTACCCGGTCGACCGTCTTCGCTATATGGTCGAGGATGCAGCGATCACTACGATCGTGGGACACCGCTGTTACTATGATTCGATCGGCAGTCCGCTGATTTATCATGATGCCGCGAACCAAACAAACCACTTCAAAATCAATTGGGTTGACTGCGAACCCGACAACTCCGCTAGGACAGTGGCTGCGCCGCAGCCCAGCACCACGATCGCCCCGAGCGATTTGGCGTACATCATGTACACGTCGGGATCGACCGGCAAACCCAAAGGGGTTCAGATCCAGCATGCGGCGCTGGCGACGTATTGTTTCGCCGACATCGATGTCTTTCGTCTGAGCGAAACCGATCGCACGCTACAGTTTTCAACGCTCTGTTTTGACATCGCGATCGAAGAAATTTTTCCGCCGCTATTGTCGGGCAGCTGCGTCGTCGTTCGTCCGCGAGGCCGAGCGAATCATCGCAACGAACTGTCGAGCCTGATCGACCGCTTTGAAATCACGGCGGTTCATATTGCCGCCGCGTATTGGCACCAATGGGTGGATTTGATGGTCGCGTCGAAAGAACGCGTCCCGGAATCGCTGCGATTGATCATTCCGACAGGCGAAAAAGTATCGGTCGAGCACTATCGTCGTTGGCAATCGCTGTGCGACCACGACGTTTTATTTTGTAACGCCTACGGTCCCACCGAAGCGACGGTGACGTCGACGGTCTACATTCCCGACGAGTCGTTTGATGCGGCAAATATGCCGATTGGCAAACCGCTAAAGCGATACACCGCTCATATTTTAGATGATGATTTAACGCCGGTCGCTGCGGGCGAAACGGGACATTTGTTTATTGGCGGGCCCGCATTGGCACTGGGTTACTTGAACCGTCCCGAATTAACCGACGCGGTGTTTCTGAACGTCGAGATCGAGGGCGAGACGCTGCGATTGTACCGCACCGGCGACTTGGCTCGGTGGTTACCCGACGGCAACATCGACTTTGCTGGCCGTGTCGACCACCAGATCAAATTGGGATCGTACCGCATTGAACCCGGCGAAATCGAAGCCGCGATCGACCAAGCCCCCGGTGTGCTCGGGTCGCTGGTCAGTTTCGACGAAGTGGACGGCAAGAAATTTCTGGTTGCCTATGTCGCGCACGGCAAGCACGATGTGTCCGCAAACGCGATCACCATGTACCTACGCAGCGTGTTGCCACCGTACATGATTCCGGCTCGATTTGTGTTCTTGGAGTCGTTTCCGCACACGATCAACGGCAAAATCGATCGTCGGGCATTGCCGCCCGCAAGCGAAGGAGTCGTCGCTCGTGATGAAAACTATGTGCCGCCTCGGGATGATCTAGAAAAACGATTGGTCGAACTTTGGCAAGAGGTTTTGAACGTACCGCAGATCGGAATTCATGACGATTTCTTTTTGCTCGGCGGCAGCTCGCTGTTGGTCACTCAAGTGGTCGCTCGCTTGACCAGCGACATGGATATCGACTTGCCGGTTCGTGATTTTTTTGCCAATCCGACGGTTGCTACCTCGGCAAGACATCTGCGTGAATTGCTGGGTGAAACAATCACGTCGCCATTGGACGACGACATTCGCGCGTTGCGAGATCGCTTGCCCGACGTCCATGCATCGTTTTTTCTCAGCAACGGACAATCACTGTACGGGGTGCATTATCGACCTCGTGGAAACTCACTCGGGCGAGGCGTGGTGATTTGCCATTCGATCGGTCACGAATATGCTCGAGGCTATCGCAATCTGCAGCAATTGGCTGTCCAGTTGTGTAGCGTTGGATTTGATGTGCTGCGGTTTGATTACGCCAACACCGGCAATTCCGATGGGGCGTGTGGTGAGTTAACGGCCCAGCGGATGCAAGACAACCTGATCGACGCGCGTAATTACTTGATCGGACAAAGCGGTGCGAAACGGGTAGCGGTAATCGGTCTGCGACTCGGGGCCACAATTGCAGCCTCGCTGCCCGACGGCAGTTTTGACGACGTCGTGTTGTGGGACCCGATCATCGATGTCAGCGAGTTCCTCAGGACGATGGATCAATGGCACCGCCGTCAACTGACCGAACTACGTCGTTTCAGCACAATACGTGTCGCCAGCGAGATCGACCAAAGTTACGGGCATGCGATGTCGCCAGAGAAGCGTCAGAGTTTGACATCGCTGCAAATACCGGCAAACCGCAAAAACGTTTCGGTGGTGGTCAGCGAGCAAAGTTTGACGTCGCCTGCCGAACGAAGCTGGTTGGCGTCACAAACCAACGTAACTCACGTCACGGATGTCATTCGCTGGGACGCACAAAGATACACCGAAAGTGCGTTTTCGTCGCCGGAAACCGCAAAGGCAATCATGGGATTGTTGCAGCGAGAGCAAAGTGATGGAGTGGCGTCCTCACCGAGTCAACCGTCGTCAACGCAAGCAAATTCCACGCAAGCAAACTCAGCGGAAACGAGCCCAGCAAGCTCGAAAAACGCAATTGTGTTCGGCAACTACGAGCATCTGCTCGGCGTTTGGCAGCCATCCATCACGACTTCGCAATCCGACACCGCCGCGATCCTGGTCACCCCAGGGATGCTGCATCACGTCGGACCGTTTCGCTTTTATGTGGACGTCGCCAACGACTTGGCCCGTCGCGGAATTCCGTCGCTACGATTCGATATTTCCGGAATCGGTGAAAGCTTCGGCGTGGGTGTGGGAGGGCGATCGATTGATCGTGCTGCTGACGAAATCAGCCAAGCAATCGACTGGATTTTCGCAAACACCAAGATGCAAAAGATCGTGCTGTTTGGCTTGTGCAGCGGTGCGGACGACTCGCTGCATGCCGCGGTTCGTGATCATCGCGTCACCGCCGTGGTGCCGATGGACGGTTGTGGATACCGAACCCCCGCGTATTATTGGCACCGATTCCGAGGCCATCATTTGCACCGCATTCTGCGACCGAAAAAGTGGTGGGACGTTGCTCGGCGATTGCTCGGCCAAAGCAACACAGCACCGCGGTCACTGCAGCAAGGAGACGACATTCGCGAGTTTCCGCCGCGAGAAACAGCGGTCACGGAATTGAGTGAACTCGCTGATCGCAAGACGCGATTACACTTCGTCTACACCGGCGGCGTCGGAATGTACTATAGTTATGCCCAACAGTTCTACGACATGTTCCCTGAACTAAAGGAACGCGACGAGATTTCCACCTGTTTCCATCCCGCGATGGATCATGTTGCGTACTTGTGCGAAGACCGAGCGGCGCTCGTCGATCACATCGGATCCCAGATCGGCGAGATTGCAACGCATCGAAATGCATGAGCAGCAGCAGGCATGTCGTAGTGAATCGCTAGTTCTGTCCACGAGAATCCCACCATGTCCCAGTGCCCGTGCACAATGGTTTGATTGCAGGCGGTAGTGGACGAGGCTACGAGTCCTGCAGCTTCATTCAGCCAAAAAAGACTCGTTGCCTCGTCCACTACGGAAAATGCCGCCAGCTATTCTTCCGACGCCGCTAAGGCAGCGGCGTCTAGCGAACTTTGCATTGGAATCGAATGGTAACGCTTTCGCCTACCTTCAATTCGTCCGTCAACTTCCACTGCAACATCAACGATTCGGCCTCGTTCCGTTTGGTCGAGAACTCAGCTCCGCCGCTCGCCGTTTGACTCTCTGCAACGTACTCGAGTCGTGTGGTCAAGTTGTCAGTCAGTGTGACATGATTGACGGCCGAGTCGCCTACGTTTTCAACTCGGATGGCAAACGATACCACTTCGCCAGGTTGAGCGTGTTGGCGATCCGCGAACTTGCCAATCTGCAATCGACCGGCATCGGGGAAGTCGTAGACTCGCATCTCTTCGACACGTAGATCGCGAGTCAATGTTGGTGGCTTTAGGTCTTCGATCGCAACTTCGATCGATTCTTCAACACTCCACGACACCGCCGCGTTTGCAGCTTCTTGTAGCAGAGCGAGTTGGTTTTCTTGCAGTTGGCCCATTTCCAGGACCGACAAACCGGCCAATGCCGCCAGCACGTCTTCCATCATTTCCAGCTGCATTACGTTTTCGATACGAACACCACCATTGCGGTCTCGCATCGCATCGATACGTCGGGTGACGTCGGCATGGCCAAGGCCTTGAGTATCGTTGATCACTAACCCTGGCAATTCTTCTTGAATTCGATTGAGCCCAACGTCGTGCTTGAATCCAGCGATCCCGATGGCGCGTCCGCCTGAGGCCGCTCCGGTAATCTTTCGTACCGAGGCGAATCGGGGTGCGTAAACACAAACTCGATTGCTGGCGTTGATTTCAATATCGCCAGCGTCGGTCGTGTAATGAACGATGGTGTCTTCGGGATCCAGACCCGCCAATGTATCGTTGCGGCGAACGGCAACGTCTTGGTGACGATCGCCTCCGTCGCACAGAAATTCGTTCGGATCAACACCGTGGGCGTTCCAGCCACCGCCTGCATAGGTTGCGTAGCCTTGTGGTCCTGGATGGCCCGCGACGGTTTGGCCCGAACCACACGCTCCGCAGCCACATGCCGCTGCGTTTTGTGCGTGAGCTTGATGCTGTTGCCAGCCCACCTGCTGGATCGCAGAATTTGCTTGCGTTTGCATCGCAGCTGTGGGAGCCATGGCCGTCGGCGGTGGAGCATTTTGTGGAATATTCTGGGGGCCATACCCAGGCTGCATCGGTGTCTTCGCTGCTTGCGGCAATTGACATCCGGTCAACACAAAGCCGGCCAAGAACATTGCGACCAGCATCACCACGCTAACGCTTTGATTCGTGCGAGAATGATTTGATTGGTTCATCAGAGCGTTTTCTTTCGGAGTCCGCTTCATTGCTGCACTCCTTGCTCGGGTTGAGAGATCGGCTCGGGTTGATAGATCGGAGTCCAAGCGGGGTAGCCAAAGAAGAACTGAGGCATCAATGCAGGAGCGTTGGGAGGGGCCACCGAACCGATACGAACGATCGCCACGGGACGTCCCATCCGATCAGCGACTTCCAGTGCATCTTGGTGCTCGGAGAGCTCAATGGCTCGTGACGTCTTCGGAGTTTCCGCGAGTGGGAATGCCGTGGTTGGATCTTCTAAGTAAATCACTCGCGTAACCAAGCGGCCTTCGAGTGCGGCTTCGAGATCATCTTGGTCCAAGTTGATCGGAATCGGATAAGTCGTCGCCAACCCAGGCGGCGGATAGATGCGATCGATCAACTCGATGGTTGGATACAACTCGGCTCCCTCGGCATCGGGAATGCCTGTAATCCGAAAACGATACACGCCTCCGATCAGCAATCCCACTTGCAGCGAAGTGTCCTCTTCACCGAAGAACTCGCTGCCCTGAGGCATCGAAAAACCGACCCCTTTTGGACCCGAGAATGCGACAGGTTGAAAGTAGTTTTGCACGGGGCCGCGACCAGCAAGTCGAGCTTGTCCGATCACTCCGGCGGGCATGTCGCCGCGAAGAATGTGGTGACGTTCGCCACTGCCGAGGTAATCGCTTGGATCCGCCGCACTTGCGTGCTGGCTGATGAAGACGTTGCACGCCATGATTGCCAATGACATGACGGTTGCCGAAACCGCGACGTTGGTTCGAGAGCGAGTTTGGCGAATCATCATGAGGAACCGGGACGGATCGCGTTTAGGAGAAAATGACAGTGAGTGTCGCCTTTCGCATCGCGAGCAGCAAATTTGCTCGCGAGGGGAAAGGCAACACTCGACCCGAAGGTCGAGCGTTGGTTGCCCGAATCAAAACCAAGTTAATGGTGTTGATTTCAATTCACTTCTTGGCTGTGGTGTTCGTACAGCGGACGTCCGTTAGGAACACCGGGGTGGATGTTCTGCTCGGTGATGTTGATACGGCTGACCGGGTTCGGGTAGCTGTATCCTGGTTGCATACGCACTCCGATTTTGACTTTGTCCACAGGTTGTGGCATGTGCATCGGGGTGTGGTTACGAATCACGTGCTTCTTCAATCCCGCAGGGCTTCCCAATGGGATGTGTGGTGGTCCAGGCAACCCAATCGGCGTGCCGGAGATTGGCATTCCGTATTGAGGAGCGTTCATACCGGCGACCATTCCGGGCAGTCCCATTGGCATCGAAGCACCGCCACCGGCAGGTCCGCCACAGCCTTCGGTCATGGCCGAAGCAAACGGAGCAGGCAATCCTGCGATCGGAGGTCCCATCATTCCGCCCATCACTCCGCCACTTCCACCGGCTCCCATCATTTCGATGTCTTTGTCACCTAGGCGAATGATTGCAAGAATTGAACCCCGACGATCCGCTTCCACGATAGGATCGATTCCTGGATCAAGCCGAGTGCTGACCAGTGTGTCGATGCCTGCTAGTGCAGGACCTTGGAAGTCGGGATCCGGTAGGTAGATCACTTTGGTGACGAAGTTGCCAGTCAAGACTTGGTCAAAATCTTCCGCAGTGAACTGAATTGGCACCGAGTTGTGTGCCAAGTAGGCTCCGGTTCGTGGGTTAGCGTAAGCCAGTTCCACGGTTGGGTACAGCTCGACGCCTTCACGTGATGGAATGTTGGTCAGCTTCAAACGGTACAATCCTCCTTGAGGAAAGTTTTGGCGAGCGGGAACGACCAACGGATCGCTGTCGAATGTTCCGCCGCCCGAAGCATCGTAGCGAACCTGCATCCCTTCGGGTTGGCTCATCGTAACTTGCACGGTCGAAGGTACGCCCGGCATCATCGGCATCATTTGCATCATCGATGCCATGTCGCCGCCTTGGGAGGTTCCTCCGGCGGACGCGCCGCCGTTGCAATCGGCACAGGCCGCTCCGCTTCGCATGCTAGCGAGTTGGAAGTTTCCTTGGCCGCCCATCGCGGGTCCCAGTGGTGCACTACGCATCATCTCGGGGCTGCCGGGGCCAACTGCCCCATCAGGCATTGGACCGCCGCCCATCATGCCTGCAGCTCCCATCGGACCTGGGCCCATTCCACCGGCTCCCATCATACCTGCCGCTCCCATCATGGGCATTCCCCCGCCCATACCAGGAGCCATCGGCATTGGTCCCATGACTCCGGGGCCGGGTCCGCCAACACCTGGACCCGGTTCGAGCATACGCTGTTCGGGTGGCAAGTTGTGGCGAACCGGCACGCACCCGGTGGCGAGGACCGCCGTGGCCGCCAGCAGCGACAAATGAGTGACGATTCGTTTCATCTTTCCCCTCGTTCCTTGGGAGATGTGCACTCGGTGTGCGGTCCCGCAAAGTTGCGAAACTGCCAACCTAAACCCATCCAATAAATGTTTTGTAAGTGTGAGCGATCTGGGTGGACGCGTGACCGGGAATCCAACTACGATCCGTTCGGCATTCGGCCAGACCTTCTGCGTAGTAGGTCATCGGCACTTAGAGGGTGTTATCTTTGGAAAAATCGACATAACCGGACTATGAAGATTGACCGCTACAACCGTTTGACCAGCGATAGCAAAACCAAAGCAAGTTTCATTGCGAGTTTCATGCGTCGCCGCGGTGGATCGAAATTGGTGGTGTTGGTCTGCCTGTGTCTCGTTTTCCTAACGTTTTCCGCACTCGATTGGCAAATCACCGTCGCCGAGTCACCGCAGATCGAAGCCGAGTCGACTTCGCAAGTCAACGACGAAGCAGTCACGGTTGAAAATGAAGAAGCCGCAATAAAACTTTTACGACGAGTCATTTTTCAACTCGCCAGCGGACCTGCTTTTGAAGCAAAAGTGCGTCAACGCGTCTGGACCACGGGTCGCGAAGTCGTCGGCGTGGGCACGTATGAGCAGTCGGGCCAGACCACAGGCCAGTTCAATTTTCAGATGACGATGCACGATGGCGAAGGCAAACACACGCTGCAGCAGATCAGCGATGGCCGTTTAGCCTGGACCCGAAGCGAAGTGGCGGGAGAGATTTCCCTGCACCGCGTCGATGTTGCTCGTTTGGACGAATGGTCCGCCACCGCTCAGAACGAAGACACCTTGCCGCTGCGACTGCGTGTTGGCGGGTGGATCGAATTGCTTGACCAAATTCAACGCAACCATCAATTACAGGTCGCTGGCGGCAGGCTGCAAGGACAACCGGTTTGGGTCGTCACCGCAACGCTGCCCGAAGACCAACAAAACGAAGTGATGCAAATCTCGGGACGTGCGGAATGGCCGCAACTGTACCCAGTCAAAATTTGTGTCGTGATTTCCAAAGTCGGTAACAAAGAGTCGGGCTTTGGGAAATTCATGCCGCTGAGAATTGAACATTGGAGCCGGGCGATTGACGAACCGTCTGAATCCGACGCGGAAAAAGCTCAACGAGCCGAGCGACTTATATCGCTAGTCGAACTCTATTCCATTCGACAAATCGCTCCCCCGCCGATCGAACGATTTCGATTCGATAACCGCGAGGTGAACTTCATCAACGAAACCGATCGCTACTTACAGCAATTCGGGGTGCACGTGGCTGAACTGGAACCTAGCAAGCACTATCGGTAGTACTGGTTGCGTCCGCGTTCCCTTCCGTCGTCGGCTATAATGCGATTTCTTGATTTGCATTCACGTCGCTCGCACACAAGAGTCGGGGCGCCATGTACGCCAACCAATCGCATCATTCATCGCTGATCAGCAGCGGCCGCATCATTGTTTTCCTGGCCGCAGGCCTGTTATTGCTGGGCATAATCTTATCGCTTCACAAGAGCGAAAAAGGCCTCGTGCAAACTGCGGGCGGGCTCGACCAAGCCGCAGCGGCGGTGATCGAAATCGATGCGACGCAGCCTCAATCCAAGCATGACGGCAAACTGGTCTACGTCACCGGTCGCTTAAAAACATTCTCGCCGATCAGGGACGAAACCTTCGCACTTAAGGTCAACGCGGTTCGCTTGGAACGCCACGTTGAAATGTTCCAATGGCGTGAAATTGAAAAACGACGCGACTCGCGGTCAACGAACGATCGCTCGATCCGCAGACGCAGAAAGGTTTATCACTACGAGAAAATCTGGTCCAAACAACTAATCGATTCCTCGAAGTTTCAACACGCTGGCCACGACAATCCCACGACGATGCCGTTTCCAATTCACAGCGTCCAAGCTGACGTAGTGCAACTCGGCGGTTTTCGGTTGTCGGATTCGCTAATCGATCAAATCCCACCAAGCGATCCGCTAAACTTCCGACTTGAGGATTTGTCCGCGGAAATCGCCCGCGACGCTTTCATCCACCACGATGCCCCTAACCAATCAACGCGACTGTATTGGTCAGCCGGACGCGGCCGAGCGAGGCGTGACGCTCAGATTGGGGATGCGCGTGTGTACTTCACGATACGTCCTCGCACTACCGTCAGTGTAATATCGCAGCAACGCGGTGATTCGTTGATCCCGTTTCGTACTGCCAAAGGCACTCAAATCGACCTGTTATCGGTGGGCACCGTTCCACCGCATGCCATGATCAAACAAGTTCGCCGAACAACAACACGTTCGGCATGGGGGGACCGTTTGATCGCAACTACGGTAATGATGGTGGCCTTGTACTTGCTGCTGCGGCTAGGATCGCGGTGGATCAATCCTTATGCGTTTTTGACTAGGATCACCGAACTGCAGCGATGGCGGATCGCGGCTTCGGTCGCCGTCACATTGGCCTGTTTCTGCGTTTGTAGTGCGTGGGTCATGGACCACCCCTGGTACGCAGTGAGCGTGTTGGCGATTGCAGTCCCCATCATTCCGGCAAGCGTCCACGGCATCCAACCCCGCAGCATGTCCCGCCACAGTGACGTGTCCATTTCCCAGGTGGAACTTCGAAAAAACCAGGCGGAAGATCGCAAAAGACGCAAACGAAAACGACGACGAAGGCTGGTCAAACGTCGCGATTGACCGCAGTGGTATTGTTGGAGTGAAGCGGCATGTTCGGCTGTGATGCTGCATTGAGAGCCAACGATCCGCTAGCATCCCGGCCGCGTCTTGAGAGAAAATCGCTGCCGAATCTACGGGGGACAATTCGTCGCCGTTGTGATATCAATCACCCCCATTTCGGCGTCTTCACCACCTCTTTTTCGCTACAACTCTTTGTAGTCAAACGACTTCCGTTTTTCGACAGAATTTGCTTGATGTCAAATTTCCTGGCTCAATAGCACTGTCTGCCTTTATAATGGAAGGGATCGTGCTCTCTTGATCTTTTTTATCCCGACGAAACGCAGGAATGCTTCCTGCGGTACCACGCGCCGGATCTCTGTCGTCTGACTAAGCTAAAGTTGGCGATGGCAATCTCCTGGTTTCACTGGCGACGGCTCGTCGTTCTTTGTTGCGTTCTCATTTGGAGCTGGATATCCATGACTCATTCACCCACTGACATCCTAAGCCTGTATTCCGAAACTTACGAAAAAGCGAAGCAAGTCAAGCTGACGCTCAAGGAATTTCTTGAAGCCGCAGGGAGCGATGCCTCGCTTTATAGCTCGGCAGCCGAGCGAATGGTCGAGGCGATTGGCGAACCGATCCACGTCGATACGTCGAATGATTCGCGACTGGGCCGGATCTTTATGAATCGTACGATCAAGACGTATCCGGCGTTTCGTCAATTCTTTGGACTCGAAGAAACAATTGAACGCATCGTTGGCTACTTTCGTCACGCTGCGCAAGGACTCGAAGAACGCAAGCAAATCCTTTATCTGCTTGGTCCGGTCGGGGGCGGCAAAAGTTCGCTGGCGGACCAACTGAAAAAATTGATGCAGGCGCGACCTGCATTTGTGCTCTGCGCGGATGACGAAGTCAGTCCGATTTTCGAAAGTCCACTCGGCTTATTTGATCCCAAAACGATGGGGCACGTGCTGGAGGAAGATTACGGGATCCCGATGCGGCGATTGCCGGGATACATGTCGCCATGGGCGCTGAAACGACTGGATGAATTTGGTGGCGACATCTCGAAATTTTCGGTCGTCCGCGTCATGCCGTCCGAGCAACGTCGCTGTCTAGTCGCCAAGACCGAACCAGGTGACGAGAACAATCAAGACATTTCATCTTTGGTCGGCAAAGTCGACATTCGCAAACTTGAGCACTTTGGCCAAGACGATGCGGATGCCTACTCCTACTCGGGCGGACTGAACCGCACGACGCAGGGATTGCTTGAGTTTGTTGAAATGTTCAAAGCACCGCTCAAGATGTTGCACCCTCTACTAACGGCAACTCAAGATGGTTCCTATGTGGGCACGGAAAATGTCGGTGCGATGCCTTATCAAGGAACGATTGTTGCTCACTCCAATGAGTCCGAGTGGGAGTCGTTTAAATCAAATCGTAATAACGAAGCATTCCTGGATCGCATCTGCGTCGTCAAGGTTCCGTACTGCCTGCGCGTGACCGAAGAGAAGATGATCTACGACAAATTGATCCACAATTCGGAACTCGGCAACGCGCCGTGTGCTCCGGACACCTTAGAAATGATGGCTCGGTTCTCGGTGCTGACGCGACTGAAGGAGCACGAAAACTCGAGTCTTTACTCGAAGATGCGAGTCTACGACGGTGAATCGCTGAAAGATACCGATCCGCACGCACGCACCGTCGGTGAGTACCACGATGCCGCAGGGGTGAGTGAAGGGATGGACGGCATTTCGACTCGATTTGCTTACAAAATACTGTCGGAAACCTTTAACTTTGACACGCACGAAGTCGCAGCGGATCCCGTCCACCTGATGTACGTGTTGGAGCAATCGATCCGACGTGAACAGTTGCCTGAGGAGACGGAGCAGCGATATTTAGAGTTCGTCAAAGAGGAATTGGCATCGCGATACGCCGAGTTCATCGGCAACGAAATTCGCAAGGCGTACCTCGAATCGTATCATGCTTATGGTCAAAACATTTTCGATCGCTACATCGCCTACGCCGATGCGTGGATCGACGACACCGACTACAAGGATCCCGATACCGGTCAATTGATGGACCGAGACATCTTGAACGAGGAGCTTGAAAAGATCGAACATCCCGCGGGCATCTCGAATGCGAAAGATTTCCGTTACGAAGTGGTCAAGTTTGCACTACGTGCCCGAGCCAAAAACGAAGGACGCAATCCCGCTTGGACTTCGTATGAAAAAATCCGGGACGTGATTGAAAAACGAATGTTCGGCCAGATTGAAGAATTGCTGCCGGTGATTAGTTTCGGGGCTAAAAAAGACAGCGAAGCGGAACAGAAGCACAACGAGTTTGTCGAGCGATTGACCAAACGGGGATACACCGAACACCAAGTCCGTCGCTTGGTTGATTGGTATATGCGAGTCAGCAAATCAGGGTAAGTTTTCGTTATGCACGTCATCGACCGTCGTCAAAATCCAAATGCCAAAAGTCTGGGCAACCGGCAACGGTTCGTCCGCCGTGTTAAATCGCATATTCGTAAAGCGGTCAAGGAAGCGATCCGTCACCGCAAGGTCGCTGATATCGAGGGCAGTGAAAAGATCTCGATCAGCGCCAATGACGTTAGCGAACCGAATTTCAATTTTGAATCGGGTGTCGGTAATCGCAAATACGTGCTGCCCGGCAATCAAGGCTACCAACGCGGTGACCGCATTCGCAAACCGCAGGGCGGGGCAGGGGGCACAGGAGCTGCGGGCAGTCCCGATGGGGATGGCGAAGACATGTTTGTGTTCTTACTGACTCGCGAAGAGTTCATGGACATGTTCTTTGACGATCTTGCGTTGCCCAACTTGGCCAAACGCAAATTGAAATCGATGACGACCACGTCGCGAGTTCGTGCTGGCTACGCCGTCGACGGAGCCCCTCAACGATTGAATTTGCGCGAAACGATGCGACACTCGCTCTCGCGACGCATTGCTTTAAAGCGTCCTAAGCTGGCGGAGTTCGAGGCATTGCAGGCGAAACTGAAACAGGCCGAAGAGGATGACGACCAGGAAGAGATCAAACGGTTGACGGAATTGGTCACTCACACGCGGCGGCGAATGCAGCGAGTCAGCTACCTCGATACCGTCGATTTGCGTTACAACCGGTTCGAATTGCGGAGCAAACCGACCACGCAAGCGGTGATGTTTTGCTTGATGGATACGTCGGCGTCGATGACCGAAGACCTCAAAGATCTGGCCAAGCGTTTCTATATGCTGCTGCATCTTTTCCTGACACGTTACTATCAAGCAGTTGAAATCGTGTTCATTCGGCACACCTATACCGCGAACGAAGTGGACGAACACACGTTCTTTTACGGTCGCGAAACCGGAGGCACGGTGGTCTCGTCGGCACTGATCGAAATGGAGCGAATCGTCAAAGATCGCTATCCGATCGAAGATTGGAATATTTACGCAGCTCAGGCATCAGATGGGCACAACTTTGACCACGACATGCCTCAGACAATGGCGATGTTAGAGAAATCGATCCTGCCGATGTGCCAGTATTACGCGTATATCGAAGTTGGTGACGAACCGCTGTCGAACGACAGCGTGCTGTGGAAAAACTACGAGTCGATGGTCGCGCGGATACCGCATTTTGAACGAGCCAAGGTGAACGAACCCTCCGACATCTACCCCGTCTTTCACAAACTGTTTTCCAACGACAAACGTCAAAAGTCCAGTTCAGCCTAGTGGTCTGCCAGGGATGAAAGTTAGGGTTGACCGTAGTGGACGAGGCAACGAGTCCTGACACGGGTCAGCTCAAGGGGACTCGCTGCCTCGTCCACTACAATGCACAACAGCGGAGGACCGTCCGCGTGTAAACACTAGGAAAAACCACTTTAGGAATGCCATAGCGATGACCGGAAAGGATCTGATCTATCGTGGCTCGGAATGGGATTTCGAGTCATTGCACCGGGTTCACGAGGCGATCGAAGAAATTGCCCTCAATGAGCTAGGGCTCGATGTCTATCCCAACCAAATCGAGGTGATCACCAGCGAACAAATGCTCGACGCCTATGCGGCGATCGGTATGCCGTTAATGTACCATCATTGGTCTTTTGGCAAACACTTTGCCCGCGAAGAGCTACTGTATCGCAAAGGGGCGAGAGCCTTGGCGTACGAGTTGGTGATCAACTCGAATCCTTGTGTTTCGTATGTGATGGAAGAGAACACGATGACGATGCAGGCGCTTGTGATCGCACATGCCGCATTCGGTCACAATCATTTCTTCAAAAACAACCACCTGTTTCGCCAATGGACGCGAGCCGACCGAGTTTTGGATGATCTGGCTTACGCCAAACATTACATCTCCGATTGCGAGCAACGATACGGATTGCCAGCGGTAGAAAGCATCTTGGATGCCGCCCATGCGTTGATGGGCTATGGCGTCAGCCGGTATGCGCCGAAGCGACTTGCGACGACGAAGGACAAAATCGCCAAAGCGGAATCGCGTCGCGAGCATGAGCAGTCGACCTACAACGATTTGTGGCGGACGTTGCCCGGCAAAAGTAAAGTGCGTGATACTGCGGGTGAAGGGGAGGAAAGTGGGACAGCCGACACACTGAACCTTCCCGAAGAGAACATCTTGGCATTTCTTGCCAACCACGCTCCTAAGTTAAAGGATTGGCAGCGAGAGATCTTGCACATCGTTCGTCGCATGGCTCAGTACTTTTACCCTCAACGCCAAACCAAGATGATGAACGAAGGCTGTGCGACCTATGTGCACTACCAAATCATGAATCGCTTGTACGATACCGGCAGAATCGACGAAGGGTCGATGCTCGAATTTCTACACATGCACTCCGCCGTGGTGACACAGCCACGATTTGATGATCGACGATTCAGTGGCTTAAATCCTTACGCGATTGGCTTTGCCATGATGCGAGACATTGCTCGGATTTGCGACAATCCTAGTGACGAGGATCGGCAATGGTTCCCCGAGTTCGCCGGCAATGGCCAATCGATGGAGACATTGCGAGACGCTTGGTCCGAGTATCGCGACGAAAGCTTCATCCTGCAATTTCTTAGCCCACGGCTGATCCGCGACATGCACTTGTTCGCAGTCGGCGACGAAAGCGGGATGCCCTATTTAGCGGTCGAAGCAATTCATGACGAAACAGGTTACCGCGAGGTACGCCAACGTTTGGCCGAACAGTATGACATGCTCAAGCATGAACCCGAAATCGAAGTCACCGAGGCCGACTTGAAGGGAAATCGCCGCTTGGTGCTGACTCACCGCGTCCGAAGTGGGCGGTTGTTATCCAAAAACGACTGCAATCGCACACTGTGCCACATCGCCAACCTGTGGGGTTACCGCGTGCGACTGGTCGAAGTCGATTCACAAAACGGCAAAACGCTGAACGATTACGACGTCGTCGCAATGCCGTAGCATTATGGTGCTGGCGTCTTTTGGGGATCCGCGTTTTCCAAGAACGACAACATCTCAAAAATCTCGTCCTGGGTGTACTGATCCATCAACCCTTTGGGCATCATCGAGTTGGGCGACTGAACCATCTCTTCGATGTCATCTTGCGAGATCACGGTCGGCTCTTTGGCTTCGGGATTTTCCAGAACCGTCACGTTGTCTTTGTCCTCGCTGAGGATGATCCCGGTCACGACACGACCTTCGACCGTCAAAATTTGGTGCATCGCGTACTTGGCCTCCACTTTGTGCGAGGGATCGATGATCTCTCGCAACACCGCTGCACGATCCCCTTTGTATCGCGTGAAGACTTCGGTCAAATCGGGGCCGATCACGCCTCCTTCACTGCCCACTTTGTGACACCCTTGGCATGAAGCCTCCGCAAAAATGCGAGCTCCGATTTCTGCGGAGCGTCCCTTCATTCCGTTCTCGATTTCATTTTGCAGTTCACTCAACTTCCAGGCCTGCACGAACGCACGATTGCTGCCGATTGGATTCGCTGGCTCGACGGGATCCTTCATCCACGCATCCAAATCCTTGACCACGACCATCACGCCGTACATGCGGTACCAGTGCTGGG
>CAXBHV010000017.1:0-16884 GCA_963974855.1 uncultured Rhodopirellula sp.
GTCCAAACCGATCGCAGATGATGAACCGATCGACTTGGCAACATACCCAAGCGCCACCACGCCGCCGGCAGGCCCCGACAAAACGCTGTCGCGTCCACGGAACGTATCCCCGGCGACCAAGTTCCCACCGCTGGTCATCATCTGCAATCGGCATGTATCACGGCCGCCGAATTGTTCCCAAACTCGGGCAACATAACTTGCCAAAATCGGATTCAAATAAGCATCCAGCGTCGTCGTTTCGGCGCGTGGCACCAACTTGATCAACGGAGCCACCTCGCTCGATCGACTCACCTGATCCAGCCCCAACTCGCGAGCCATCCGCTCGACAACTCGCTCGTGCGTATCGTCGATATGCGCATGCATCAAACAGATCGAAAGCGACTCAGTCCCCGAGGCCTTGATCTGCAATAGTGTTTCACGCAGCGCCGATTCATCGAGCGGACACAACACGTTGCCCTGGGCATCGATTCGCTCTCGCACCTCGGCCACATGCTCGGTTAACGGAGTGTGTTTTTTCACGGACAAAGCAAACAACTCGGGCCGATCTTGCTCGCCGATTCGCAACACATCCGCAAACCCCTGCGTTACCAACAACGTCGTGTTGGAACCAGTTCGAGTCAGCAGTGCATTGGTGCCTCGTGTGGTTCCCAGCCGAACCGAAAGAGCGGGAAATGGATCGCTGAGTCGGCAGCCTAGCAGCAACCGGGTCGCGAGTACCGGTGCTTCCAATCTCGCATCCAACTCCAACACAAACGATCCCGAGACACTTGCGAACTCAACCGCTGCATTTTCGCTGCCATCGACCGCGATACGGTTCTGGGATGCGTCAAAACCGGTCACCTTTCCGATTTCGACAGCGACGCCATCGCTACGCAACCACGATGCTCGACAACCGTTCCAAAAATGATCGGGCAGCGGATGTTCGGTCGTATCGGACTCGAGTTGGAAATCGTGTTGCGAGCGTTCGCATCGGATCGCTTTGACGCGGACTTTTCCGCTACTTAGCACCTTAGTCGATCGACGCACGCCGCCAACGACGACAAAACAATCGGTAAACGTACCGCCGACGTCGGCCCAGACTTGGGTGATGGAATTCAAACTCAATTTTGTTGGGGTGGATAAGAGGGAGGCACGTAGGGAGCCATCGAGTCTTTGGGATTGTCGATCGCTTGATTGGTTAACAACAAATATCCGACAGCAAACATCAGCATCGTTAGCGGCGTCGTCACGAATTGCCCCACGTAACATGCCGCCGAACCCGCCATCGACAACACGGTCGCAATGATCACAACCAACAACGACGTTACTTTATTGCTCATCGTGATGTTGTAGCCCACTCGCAATGATCCCAATGCCGAAGTCTTGCCATCGCTGACGACAAAAATCCAGGGCCAAAGCAACCACTGAGCCACAAACACAAAGACCATTGCAATGATCATCGCCAGGATCGCAAGCCCGGCAGCAATCGCCTCGCCGCCTTGAATACTTCCCACCAACGCAATCACGACAACGATCACCAAGCTGATCACAGCGAGACCAAACAGCAACGCGACAAGGCCCACGGCAAAACGAAAGACAATAACCAGCGGCGGCAACAATTGAGACAAGGGACTAGGTTGATTGCGGGCCACCGCCAACGAGACTCTCGCAAACCCAACCGTCGTGTAGCAACTGAGAAAGGCGATAAACGGAAAGAACAACAAAGCCGCAATCGCCAGGATGGGACCGCCATTGGGTAAAGCACCGTTGTCAATCATGCTGCCGATAATGGACATCAGCAAAAACGGAACTCCGAAAATCACCCCTGTTGCAACCAACAGGATCAATGCCGCCAAAATCAATGGTGACCAACGCGCCCCAAAAATCGCCAACGTGGGCGAGACGATGTCCTCGATCGGACGCTGGACAATTTCGGTATCACCCAACCGCAACACGGGATCCGCCGAATACGACGTCGCTTGATACGGATTGACGGGACGACCGCTCGCGGATCCCGTCGTTTCGCTGGAACTTGCGATCGGAGCCTGGAAAGGATTTTCACTACGGGCCGATTCGGGCGTCCCGGCCGGCATGGGCGGCCGGCTTTGCACCGGCGACTCGCTCTGTGTGGGCGGCGTGGGCGGTACAGGATCAGGTGAGGCACCCGCCCGATCCCCCCCAGTCTCCCCAATCCTAAAAGTCGCTTCGCAGGCGGGACATTTCGCCATGCGTCCGATTGCGTCGGCGGGTAATTCGAGTTCGCGGCCACACGATGGGCAGGGCTGACGATGAAGACTCATAAATCACTCGGCACAAGCGGAGACAATGCAAGCAGAAACAAAGCAAAGGGACCGGCTCATTACAAGGGCTAGCGTGCCCGGATGCAACCACGCGAGCATGATTTCCGCTGTTCCACAGGCATCAGGATCGATCTGAAATACGCTCATGCATGGCAAAGACGTAGCGGATGGGGTCGGGTAAACTGGACCGTTGACGCTCGCTCAAACTTCACGCGACTGCTATTTTGGTGCGTCCTCACTGAACAACCTGTCCGTCCGGCGACAACTTCCATTCCTTCCTCCCCCCAAGCGATTTGCCTCGTTGTCTGAGAATCTTCAATCTGAATCGATCCTAGGTGCGGACGGCAGCATTTCCCGGCGTCTGAAGAATTTTACGCCGCGCCCCGAACAATTGGCGATGGCACGCGATGTGGAAAATGCACTTCGTAATGAACAACATCTGATCGCCGAAGCGGGCACGGGCACCGGGAAAAGTTTTGCCTATCTCGTTCCCGCGATCCTGTTTGCGACCGAACAGCAAGGGCAACCCGAAAAACCGCTGCTCGATGTCGAAGATGAAAACGACCCCGGTCGCAAACGCCGCATTCTGATCTCGACGCATACGATCAGTCTGCAAGAGCAGCTGATCAACAAGGACATCCCGCTACTGAACAGCGTCATTCCTCGCGAATTTTCCTCCGTGCTAGTCAAAGGCCGCTCAAACTATCTGTCGCTGCGGCGGATGAACCGCACGGTGGCGAAGATGACTTCGCTGTTGGCCAACGAAATTCAGTACGAGCAAGTTCGTGGAGTGCTGAAATGGGCCGAAGCGACCAACGATGGCTCGCTCTCGACGATACCGAATCGTCCCGACTCGTCGGTTTGGGACGAAATGAAAAGTGATACCGGCAATTGCCTAGGCCGGAAATGCCCGCACTTCAAAGACTGTTTCTACTTCAAAGCACGTCGACGCGCCAACAATGCGGAATTGATGGTCGTCAACCATGCAATGTTCTTTAGTGATCTGGCACTACGGCAACAGGGCGTTGCGCTGTTGCCGGATTATGATGCCGTCATCCTAGACGAATGTCACACGATCGAGGCGGTCGCAGGCGACCATCTGGGGATCCGGCTGACCAGTGGCCAATTCGACTACCTGTTTGACAAACTGTATAACGACCGCACGCAAAAAGGATTGCTGGTCGACAAACAATTGCTCGGGCTTCAAAAACAACTCGAACGATGCCGTTTTGCAGCCACCAACCTGTTTGCCGATATCCTCGATTGGTGGGAAAACTCGGGCACTCGCAATGGACGCGTGTTGCACCCCGGCGTGGTCGATAATCGTGCCAGCCAACCGATGGAAGCCCTCGCGAGAGCGTTGCTGGAGCAGGCCGAAGGACAGAAGGATGAATCCGAGAAAAAGGATTTTGAATCGGCTCATGATCGCATGATGGCGCTCGCCGGCGGGCTACGGCAATGGATCAACCACGATCTGGACGGCGCGGTCTATTGGCTCGAACGCAGCGGTTCGCGTCGCGGATTGGACCGCGTCACATTGGCGGCATCTCCGATCGATGTCGGCGCGACACTTCGCGAACACCTGTTCCAAAGCAAGATGATCCGGAGCGTCGTGATGACAAGCGCGACGCTCGCGACCGGCAACGATGACAAGTTCAACTTCTATCGTTCGCGAATCGGACTCACTGGTGGTTTATCGCTTCGAGTGGGCAGCCCGTTTGACTACAAAGAGCAAGCGAAATTAGTGGTTGTCCGCGGATTGCCCGATCCTTCGAAAGAGCGTGCTGAGTTTGAAAAGGCGCTTCCCGATCAGATCAAACGTTTTGTACGCCACAGCGACGGGCATGCGTTTGTGTTGTTCACTAGCTATGACTTGCTGAAACGATGTGCCACCGCCTTGACCCCTTGGCTGGCTGAAAACGAACTACTGCTTTACAGCCAAGCGGGGACTCAGAATCGCACGCAACTGCTGGACGCATTTCGCCGCAATCCCAAAGGGGTGCTGTTTGGCACCGACAGTTTTTGGCAGGGGGTCGATGTTCCCGGCGAAGCGCTGACGAATGTCATCATTACGAAGCTGCCATTTTCGGTGCCCGACCATCCATTGTTGGAAGCCAAATTGGAAGCGATTCGCGCCAGTGGACGCAATCCGTTTAACGACTACCAATTGCCCGAAGCGATCATCAAATTTCGACAGGGATTTGGACGTTTGATTCGCACTCAACAAGACAA
Source organism: uncultured Rhodopirellula sp. (assembly GCA_963974855.1). Classification (GTDB taxonomy): domain Bacteria; phylum Planctomycetota; class Planctomycetia; order Pirellulales; family Pirellulaceae; genus Novipirellula. The sequence continues at coordinate 4,512 of CAXBHV010000017.1, forward strand.
GGGAATGGTCGTCGTGCTTGATCCGCGGTTGGAAAGCAAACCGTACGGACGAGCGTTCCTGCAGGCGCTGCCGGAGATGCCGGTCAAGCTGACCTCGGCCAATGCCAAGAAGTAGGCAATCGTACTTAATGGTACTTAACCGTGCGAATCTCAAGGCCTGAGGTAAATATAAGTCACCTCTCCCAAACGGAGAGGTTGTGCAGGTTTTTATTTCGTTGTGAACGAGTCCTTTGACGTGCTTCACCTCCCCGAAACTTGTTTTGGGGAGGTCAGAACGAGCGGAGCAAGTTCTGGGTGGGGCATCGAAGTGTTAGAGATGACAACGTGCAAGCTCAACGTCACCAGCCCGAGAGCGGAAAACTCGCTGAAGGCTCCTTTTCCGACCCTCCCTACTTCGTTGGGAGGGTGAAGCAAGTGGTTGCTACCACTCAACTTAAAAGCTGCACGACCTCCGAAGTTTGGGAGAGGTCGAGCAGAGCCTTCAGCGATTGCTCGGGTGAGGGCAGACCGAGCAAGCCAGAGGCCTGCTGCAAGCTCAGTTGCGCGGTCGGCCCTCACCCGGACGAGGCCTAAAGGGCCCGCCCGACCTCTCCCGAGCTGAAGCTCGGGAGAGGTGACATGGTACTTCGGCCGACCGGAATCCCTGGGCGACTTTTCGCTACTACGCTCCGCCTCTACCAAACTAGGTTTGGGAGAGGCGACAAATTGTTGCCGTCATGACGAATCCAGCTTTAGCTGTCACTCCTAAGCTTTGCTCAGGCGAGGTGAACTGCTATTACTCATCCCGGATCTCTCGCAGCAGGGCGAGATCGGTTGCGTTCCACCGCACTGTCCGTCGACCTTCGGACGGATCCCCCAGACCGCTCGATCGGCTCGCGCCGACTTTGGACATCAGTAGCTCACGAATCTCGTTGGCGTTATCCAGTCCGATCATGATGACGCGATTTCCCACACTCAGCGAGTTCGCATCCTCGGCTGCGGAGGCACCAGCGGTCTCGACCACTAAGGTCGCGATCCCCAAGATCTGCTCGAACGGGTCGCGAGTGATCGAAACATTCTGAATATTTGCGATCGAAATCGTATGCTCAGTAATCACCCAAATCCCGCGGCGAAGATGAACGCCTCGCTCCGATATGGCATACCAAATCGTGTCATACATCAAATGAAGTGCGATGTAGGCGATGATGTCTGGCACAATCGCCAGCGCGATCGCGGGTATCGCCAACACCCAAGCCCAAAATGCAGATTGCCAATAGAGCACTATCCACCCGGCCAGAATCACAGCGTCGACCAGCACCAGTGCTAACCAAAAAACGACCTTCAAGTACGTCAAAAAACGACGCGATGGATGAAACACCCGCAACTCACCCTGCATTGCACTCGGTAGCATCGGTGATTGATCAGGTACACGAAACCACTCTACCAAGACTCGCCAAATGCCACGATAAATCCACTCGGCTGACTTCTCGACAACGTGACTCATCGGCTCGCCTCACGCTGGCTGCGTTGCTTTCTCAACTCGTCGCGAATTTCTCGCAGCAACTCGGTGCTGACGCTGTCCGAATCGGCTTCCGAGTCGATCTCATCGTTCACATCACGCATTTTTAGATAGAGAAAATCTCGCAGCGGTTCGGGGTCCCGAATGCCTTCGATTTTCATCGTAGCGCCCGATGCCCCCGACGCCGTTTGGATTGGCAACTTGGCCAACCCCATCCAACGTTCAATGATGTTGCGAGTGACGTGAATATCTTGCAGCCGAGCGTAGGTCAAATAGACCTCGCGTCGAAAGAAGTAACCCCAGCACATCGAGACACCCTGCTCGTCAAAGCGATACTGCAACGTTTTAAAGCGGATGAACAGCGGTATAAATACAATCGGAAATCCGACGGTCGTCAGCACCGAAATGATGAAATAGTAAACCAGCAACGAATCATCAGGCCGCGTGATCGTGGTTGCGTCAAATGGAGGCCGCCGTGCAGTGTCGCTAGTATCGAGATCACGATGCATTAACCAATACTCCGGTTTACGGTTTCTCGGGACGCTCGGCGAGATATTCTTGGACGGCCGCTGCAAGGTTTGCCCCAACCGCTCGGTAGCCTACGGTGGTGCTATTGGGAGCATTCCAGACCGTCTCTAAGCACAAACTAACCGTATGCGGATTTCCATTCATGCTGACCCAGTTGGAACTAATCTGTCGCCATAACGGATGGTAACTCGCCCCCGTCACCTTAGGCTTGTTGCTCATCGGAATCAACGGTTTAATCTTGCTGATTCTCGCATATGCCAAGTCGATGAAGCGATCTCGCAGGCTAAGCATCGGCTCGGACAGCATGTCACGCGGAAGCACATAAAAGAAACTCGCGTCGCCGGGAGCAGGATTGTGTAGATCCAAAAACACATCCATGCGACCTTCACCCACAAGCTCGCCGATCTTTCGCTGAGCTGCCATAATCTCGTTCCAATGAGGTTGCGGAGACCAGTCGCGATTGTGGTCATGGGGCACCGCATCCTTGCCGCCATTGCCCGTTGCGGTGTTGTCCACATCCATGATCGGAATCAGAAAAATTTCAGCGTGCCGCCGCAACCAAGTCGCGCTCGCGTCGTCGCTGACCAACCATTCGCCAAAGCCCTGTGCCACCCAACTCGAACCACTTTCCCAAGCATGCTGTCGAGCCTGGACCCAAACACCAAATCGCTTCTCCGTTTCGAGTTCTCCCTCTCGCACATACAGCATCGGTACGCCGCGACCTTCTCGCGAACGACATAACTCAGCGGCTTCGGCATGATCTGACTTTTCAGCGATCATGCGTACGAATGCATTGGCCGTGATCGGAGTGTAGGGCGGTCCCCAAGCAACATAAACCGACGCGGCAGCTGGCGTTAGCGTGTAGATCATCCGCTGGCCATCGCGTTGCCCCTCATCCGTGTGCAGCCAAGTCTCACCATCGATCGAGTAGGTCGCGCGAGCGGGCATCGCCCAAGAAGCCGACAAGGGTTTCTGCTTCTTGAGCGTTGCCGTTGATCCATGCAGTCGCAACGTGATCGTCTCGTCTGGTTGGATTCCATCGATGCGAAAGTACCACCAACAAGGCCACCCCCGCTCGGGATCGCCGCCGGGCATGAAACGGATGCTCCGTGCTGCTTCGTCGATCTCAATATCGCCAACCGACGCACCTTCAAAATCGGATACGACCGTCAACGGTTCTGCGGCAACGCAATCGCTCGCTTGCATGGTCATCCCGAGCAATGCCAAGACGGCGATCAACCATCGAGCAGTCAACAAGCAATTTGCCAGTGTCGCCTTGAGTAACGTCGGAACAATGACAGACGGATCGTCGCTGTTCGCTCTGCGATCGGAACGCTGGATCGCTCCTCGATCCACGACATTAATAGCTCCCACGTTCTTCGGAGCAGTAAGGATTCTCTTTTTCATATTGCTGGTAGGGGTAGGAGCCAGAATCGGAGGGACACCACAGTTTGACGTGTGCCGGTCGTCACGCAGCGGTCTATAGAATACATGATCTTTCCACCGAGATGCGACGACGCACTCAAAACAAACGCTGCTTGAATTGATTACGATAGGGTTCCGAACGTCCGATGGCAGCGGGTATCGTCGCCATGCTGGCTGTTAGTTCGACTGTCCCATCTGGTGTGCCGAAATCGCTAGCGCCGGGCCGCCGCTCGGTAAAACGTCAGCAAAATGCGGCCTGCGGCTAACGAATACGGGAAAAAATAGAGAACAGGAGAATTCGATTGATGAAACGAGTGACTTGCTGCGTTGGCTGTGCGATTTTGATGTTTACCAATGTCGCGACCGCGGCTGACGATAACAGCATCCAAGTCGAGACGGCCCGCCGATCGCTGCCACGCGATGTACTGCTGCAGTACCACGATGACAACGGAACCATTCGACCAGCAAAGTCGGTCGCTCAGTGGCAGCGGCGGCGAGACGAAATCGTTGCGGCAATGCAAAGCGTGATGGGGACGTTGCCCGTCGAAGATGCACCACGTGAAGCTCCGGCGCACCGGGTCATCGAGGAAGTCGATTGTGGATCGTATCTGCGACGTCAAATCACTTATCAAAGCGAACCGCACTGCGAGACGCCAGCCTATCTATGTATTCCCAAAGTACTGTTGAACGGTGAGACGAAGGGACCGGCGGTGCTCTGTTTACACCCGACCGACAGCCAGATTGGCTACGGCGTCGTCGTTGAACTAGGCGGAAAAGCGAACCGACAGTATGCCATGGAGCTTGCCGAACGCGGCTTCGTCACGCTGTCGCCCAGCTATCCACTGCTAGCCAATTACCAACCCGACTTGCAGGCTGGAGGTTGGCAAAGCGGAACGCTTAAGGCGGTGTGGGACAATCTCCGCGGAATCGACCTGCTTCAATCACTTCCCTTCGTCGATGACCAATCGATCGGTGCGATCGGTCATTCGCTCGGTGGACACAACTCGGTGTACACTGCTGTGTTTGACCCACGAATCAAGGCAATTGTTTCCAGCTGTGGGCTCGATTCTTACGTGGATTATTTTGAGGGTGACCCGGCGAAATGGTTGCCGGAACAGGGATGGACACAAACACGTTACATGCCACGATTACGAGACTACCGAGGACGGCCGGAAGAGATCCCGTTTGACTTCCATGAAATGATTGCGGCACTCGCTCCACGGCCTGTGTTGATTGTTGCTCCCACCGATGACAGTAATTTCCGTGCCGACAGTGTCGATCGAATTGTCGCAGCAGCCCGTCCTGTTTATCAACTGTACGGGAAAGCCGATCGACTGCAGGTGCGCCATCCAGAGTGCAATCACGACTTCCCCGACGAGATGCGAGAACTTGCCTATCGTTTTTTGGAAACGGCCCTGAGCAGCCAAGAGAACAAAACGAGTTTAGATTAAACTCTCGGCTCGAATCTTCGGGGCCACGAACGCCTAAGCAGGTCAATATGAGTCGTTCACATAATGATCTGAGCCGACGGCGCTAGCCGCGGGCAAGTTTCCTTCAATATTGACGGGCCCGCGGCTAGCGCCGTCGGCTCACAGAAGATCGACGTTTCACCGGTAAATACCGAACGACCTGCCTACCTGCTTCACAATCAAGAACCAACACAACTTTTTGAAGGACAAGCGTAAATACTATGCAAATTCGTATCAGTCTAATTGCCGCGTTAACGATTGGCATCGCCCACATCGCGATCGCACAAGATGCCAAACCCAATTACGACGAGTCAAAAATTCCCGCTTATACGTTGCCCGATCCGCTCGTCGGGATTGAGTCGGCGGCCCAGTGGCCGGCTCGCCGCGAACAGATTCTTGAACAGTTCGCCGCGGAGATGTTCGGCAAGGTGCCGACCGACAAGCTGAACGCGATCACGCTAAAGGACTCCGGAACGCGCAAGCAAGTACTCGGCGGCAAGGCGACGATGTGGCAACCAGTCGTCACACTCGCAGGTCGCGATCTGCATTTGCTGGTACTAATGCCAAGCGACTCGCCGAATGCTCCTGCTTTCCTGGCCTATAACTTCCACGGAAATCACACCGTGATGGATGATGCCGATATTCCGCTGACGAAAAATTGGGTTCGCGGCAAACCGGAAAACCGTGCCATCGAGCAGGATCGTGGCAGTGCTTCATCCCGCTGGGCGGTGGAGAAAATCATCGACAATGGATTTGCTCTCGTGACACTCTATTACGGCGATGTCGATCCCGATGTTGACGATGGATTTGAAAACGGCGTCCATGCCGCGTTCCCCGACAAACCGACTGCGGACCAATGGGGATCGATCGCGACTTGGGCGTGGGGACTCAGCCGCGTGCTCGATTTCGTCGGCACGGTCCCCGAGATCGACGAGACCCGCGTGGCCGTGATGGGACACTCGCGGTTGGGTAAGACGTCGCTGTGGGCCGGCGCGACTGACGAGCGTTTTGCGTTGGTGATCTCGAACAATTCGGGCTGTGGTGGCGCCGCGATCTCACGCCGCCGGATCGGTGAATCGGTGACGCGTATCAATACCTCGTTTCCGCATTGGTTCTGCGACAACTTTGTCAAATACAACGACAACGAGTCGCAACTGCCCTTTGACCAACACATGCTGATCGCCCTGATGGCGCCGCGTCCGGTTTACGTCGCGAGTGCGGTGGAGGACACCTGGGCTGATCCGCGAGGCGAATTTCTAGCGGCCAAACACGCCACGCCGGTTTACGAACTTCTTGGTCGCGAAGGGCTGCCAGCCACTGAAATGCCAGCGGTGGATGAACCAAGCCAAGGCAGCATCGGTTACCACATCCGCTCGGGCGGACACGACGTGACTGATTTTGACTGGACGCAGTACATCAAGTTTGCCAAACGGCATTTGATAAACAAACAGTAGGCGTTGAGGTGGGTGTAGTGGACGCGGCTACGAGTCCTTTCTGGTCGTCATCTGGCGAAGGACTCGTTGCCTCGTCCACTACGGACAGCTGCGAGGGACTCGTTGCCTCGTCCACTACTGACAGCTGCAAGGGACTCGTTGCCTCGTCCACTACGATCGTGGGTGCGGCTTTAAGAAACGCAGATGGTGGGCGGCGTGCGCAGCATGAAGCGTTTCAAGTGCGTCACGGTCCATGCGGCCAAACCCTGGATGGGCTGCGTAATTGCCCTGGTGAGACTTGAATCGATCCACGCTGCGATGAAACAACAACACCTCATCGGCATCGTCTAGTTCTGCGGGCGGAACGAAGACAGGCGAGGTGGGAATTCCGATCGGCGAATTGCCTTGCATCAACCGCGGCAATAGCGTGCGTCGCATGACCGGCCGCAAGAAAGCAAACAGTGACATCCATCGTGGATAGCCATCTATGCTAGGATCTTGAACCAGTCGCAGATGGCGACAAATCTGTGCCAGTGACCAATTGCCACAACGATCATATCCCGATTGCAGCAGCGACTGTGCTTCGTCGCTCGCGGCCTGGAGATTTGCAAACTGCAATTTCCGCAGGTCGCTGGCGATTGCTTTCTTCCTCATCCTCCATCTCCAGTACGGATGACCGTTTTCCTTTTGCGTGTCCCGTTTCGACATACCGGATCGCGTCCGCTGTCTCGACAAGCGGGTAGGTTCGGCCGATGACCGGAGTGACCGCCGCCGACTTTAACATTTCCGCCAACACGTTTAGATCTGCCGAGTTGGGTGTCGAGAGATAACGGCACAACCGCTGGCTCACAAACGGCGATATCAACAAGGGCTTCAGCAGACGCGATAAAAAGGCGAACCCACGCGCCCCGGTGCCACTGTTCAGCACCAAAGTTCCTGTTGGCTTTAGTGCACGGCGACAATCCGATAGCGAGCGGTTCTCGACGTTGTCAAAGATCAAATCGTAACGCGGACCTCCATCGGCAAAATTTTCTCGGGTGTAATCGATGACATGATCAGCCCCGATCGAACGGACCTGATCGATATTGGTGGCGCTGCAGACGCCCGCGACTTCGGCGCCAAGCGATTTTGCGATCTGCACCGCAAACGTTCCGACACCTCCCGATGCTCCGATGATCAAAACCTTTTGTCCCGATTGGATCTTGGCTACATCACGAAGCGCATGCAGCGCGGCTAGGCCGGACGTGGGAACGGCCGCTGCTTGCTCAAACGTGATTTCACTTGGCTTCAGCGCGAGCTTGCCTTCGCTGGTGCAAACAAACTCGGCACACGCGCCGCTGCACACGCCAAACACCTCGTCACCGATCCGGAAACGTGTGACCCCCTCGCCGACCGCTTCGACGCGGCCCGCACAATCGTATCCCGGGACACCGTACTTTGGCTTCAGCAACCCGGTTTCCACGCGCATCAATAGTGGGGTACCGCGGACGCCGAAACAGTCTCCGACGTGAATGGCGGCCGCTTGCACTCGCACCAACACTTCACCTTTTGCAGGCACCGGTGTAGCGATCTCTCGTAACTCGAGGTCATCGGGGCTTCCGTAGCGGTCTTGAATGATTGCTTTCATGGTCTTCTGCGGCAGGTACAAACGATGGGGTACGCCGCCGCTTGCTGGGTTTTCACCATTGTTTTTGTCGCCAGCGGTGGCCGCCAGCTCAACCGAGGCTGCATTCATCTCATCTCCACGTTGAACAGAACCAAAGGACCACGAAACCTTACGCTGTAAGTTTCGGCAATGCCATGTTATACTTACACCGTAAGCTGGGGCAACCGGCAAAATTTTTTGAGAGGGAATAACGCTAAAAACCTTAGCTGCCCTTTAATTTTTGTGAGCCGACGGCATTAACCGCGGGCGAGGTGAAATTCACTTAAATAGGCCCGCAACTAGCGCCGTCGGCTCAGTGCTCCCTCTTTGATAACTGGATGGAACTTAACTGTTTTGACAAGGAGTCGGGCTGCTAAGTCCGATCGCGATGTGAGGAAGCGAGAAGGCATTTATGGCAAAGAAATCGAAGGCAAATCGCGAAAAAGCGGGCAAGAAACGCAAGGCTTCGCTGAGCAAAGAGACCGTGCTGCAAACCGCGATTCAGTTTGCCGACCAGCATGGGATCGAGTCTCTTTCGATGCGAAAACTCGGAGAACTGCTCGGCGTCGAGGCGATGTCGCTGTACAACCACGTGTCCGGCAAGGATGCGATTCTCGAGGGAATCGTCGACATCGTCGCTGGCGAAATCGAACTTCCGGTACTCGATGGCGACTGGAAAAGATCAATGCGGCGCCGCGCCATCTCGGCCCACAACGTCCTAATGCGTCACCCTTGGGCGACGATGCTAATCGTGTCACGTCCGAACGTGGGTCCGGCGATGCTGCGTTACGTGGACGCCACGATCGGATGCCTTCTCGAGGCGGGTTTCTCCTACGCGATGGCCGACCATGCCTGGAACGCGATCGACAGTTACGTTTACGGATTCACACTGCAGAAGCTGAATTTCCCCTTCCAGCCCGACGAGTATGCCGAAGTCGCCAAGGCCTACCTTCCGCAGATTCCTGTCGAAGAATACCCGTATCTGAATGGGATGTCGCAAGAAGTGATCTCGGGTCACCACGATGGTTTGCACGAATTGCAGTTCGGCCTGGACTTGATCCTCGCTGGATTAGAGCAGTTGCAGAGCAGCCAATAGCGAACTTAAGCCAACCGAAATGCATGTGCGCTGCACGCATCGGCTGTTAGAATAAGCCCCAGTCACTCGGTTGTTCCATGGAGCCCATCGCTTGAGCACTGCACCACGCTATATTCCTCGCTACACGCTCGACGACTATAACCGCTGGGAAGGGGATTGGGAGCTGATTGACGGTGTGGCGGTTTCGATGAGCCCGTCACCGTTCGGACCACACGAGCGAGTAGTTACGGAACTCACACGTCAGATTGCAAACCAGATCATCGAAAAACACTGCCAGTGCCGAACATACACCAACCTCGACTGGATTGTGGACAACCACACGGTGATCCGTCCCGATTTGATGGTAGTTTGCGGCGAGCAACCCGAGCGACACTTGGAGCGATCCCCCGTGGTGATGGTGGAAGTGCTGTCCGAGTCCACTCGCGAGCGAGACTTGACAGTCAAGCGAACGCTTTGCCTGGAGAACGACGTCCCTCATTACTTGATCCTCGACCCGAGTGATCGATCTATCCTGCACGTCACCGGAAATGACGAAGTGGCGGTCGACGCAGCGCAGCCGCTGTCACTGCGTTTGGACGACCAATGCGAAATCGAATTGGATTGCCAAAAACTGTTTCAGTAGACTTGAGTGATTCCGCGGTCGCGACCGACGCCAAGACTTGCGACCGAGCAAGCACGACATTACCGCTCCGATGTTAGCCGCTTAGGCACTAGCCCCGGTTGGATGCTAACGAAACCGTGGCTAGCGCCAAAACGTAACGCGGCGAAGCATTTCGCAGCGAAACTCGCCAAGAGTTTCGCAGGGCATGCGTCACGGAACGAAAGTCTTGACGACTTCCGCTGCGGTAAATCAGCAGTCAGCTCAGCTTTGGGAGAGGTAACACACAACTCCAGCCAATCAAAAACGCTTGGCATCTTCTCCCTACGAGAGGATTCGGTCATAGGGTGCAAGGGCTGATTTTGCCAACCATGCCTCGTCGGTGCATACACGATTAGCGATGACGACTTCACGCTCTTCCTCGGTTAGCACGCTGACTTTCTTTTTCAGATGATCACGTACGCTATAAGTTAGCAGCGGGACACGGACAACAAAACGGGCGTTCGTTTGCGCCACTAGAAATTGTGGTTTCACTGCGGCAATCAAGTGCGGATCTAAACTGCCAGCTGTATGAACGAGTATCACACAGCCAAAAAGTCGGCTTGCATACTTCAGCATCGCATAGCTCGACGACGATCCAAAGATCAAGCACGTTCGATCCACCAGAGCGTCTGGATTTCGCGTGACGAAGATACGGCCAAAGCTGCGTAACCCGTTGTCATACACGATGTCATCACCAAGATCGTAGGAATCGAGTCGCTGGGTTAGCGACGTCCGCGAAGGAGTCAACTTGCAGCCCAAATCGCCCACGATTTGCTCGCTGCGATAACGATCATTGGCGAACAAATTGACAACGTCTTGCGAGTCCAGACCAAGTGTTTTGGCAAACTCCACTGCAGCGGCCCTCGCTCCTTGATCACTCCAGTGGGTGTCGGTGACCAAAAACGCATCACTCCCGAGTTCTTTCATCGCCGCAACCGGATGTACAAGTATCTCGCGGGGAACGACTCCAGCAATCTGCTGCACCGGACTCTGGCCGCCGGCAGCCATGGGATGGTATTGGCCAAGCACACTTTCTTTCGCTGGAGCAATCAACAAGGCCACGGGAGCTTGGGTCGTTCTGCCGAATCGCTGTAGCCCTCGTGCATACTTGCGCCAAGCTTGCAGACCACGGCGGGTCAATTGCATCGCACCACGGTGCTGATCCATGCTGTGGTTGGCGTCGTTACCTAAAAACAGCCATCCTGATTTTCCCTCTAGCACGCTGGACGACAGATTGGGTACGTTGCAAATTGCTTCGAAACGGACTTTGGCAAGTTTGACTTGTCGCTTCCCCAATCGCAGCGAAAGCTGAAAGGATGTCACATGATTCGGCATGACAAATTGAAATCCGCAACACCGCTGAGGATGCCCCTCGGGATCTTGGTGTAAAACATTCGCGATCACGTCGGACCGTGACACGTTCAGCGGATGCACTAGCTCAACTTGAGGCGTTAGTGACGCGACCACTTGGGGATCATCTGCGAGAGGCAGCAACTCGGGATGGAGCAAGACCCATCCCTGCACCACCATTCCCCGTGAAGGTTGCCCCATCGGAGATTGTCTCACCTCACAGGTCGCGGAGATCTCTCGCTCGTCACATGGTTCTGCAGGAGGCTCTGCCAAAGCCCAATCAAGGATGAATCCTTGACCCCACCAGAGGCGGTGCCCCCATGCAAAACATCGACGAAAACGATTGAGCGTGGCATTGTTAGTCACGTTATCTGATTAGCCCCCGCGTGCTATAGTTCAACCTCCGCACCACACGCAGTGCAAAAATACCAAAATGGTAATAGTGGAGGTACCTGGCACGATCGAGAGTCACGCTTGGTGCATTACTGATTGATTCATTGGAACGCATGGATACTCGTCGATGACAGAACGGAACCAACCAACCCAACGTGAACCCTTGGCGTTGGTCGGTGTTGGCTGCCGATTCCCAGGGGGTGTGCGTGACACCGACTCGCTTTGGCAATTATTGGTCGACGGTCGCAGTGCGATCCGCGAGGTCACGGACGATCGTTGGCACGTGGATCGGTACCACCACCGCGATCCCGATGCGATCGCACATATGGTCACGCGGCGAGGCGGCTTTGTCGATCAGCTCAAACAGTTTGATCCTGCGTTTTGGGGAATCTCGCCACGCGAGGCGATGCGGATGGATCCACAACAACGTTGGCTGCTTGAGACCGCTTGGGAAGCGTGCGAGGACGCTGGGATCCCGCCAAGCACATTGCGAGGCACACCTGTCGGCGTGTTCGTCGGGGCAGCGAGCCACGATTACGGTACTCTGCAACTGAACGATCTGGCGAACCTCGATGTGCACACCAATACCGGTGGCACGCTCAGCATCGCCGCGAATCGCATCTCGTATATGTTCGATTTCAAAGGCCCCAGCCTTGCCGTCGATACCGCCTGTTCCTCCGCATTGGTCGCCGTGGCGTTGGCGTGCCGTGCGATATGGTCGGGCGAATGCGACGCCGCACTCGCCGGCGGCGTCAACGCACTGATTACCCCTAACACCAGCATTGGTTTTAGCAAAGCTTCGATGCTGTCCCCGTCGGGCGAATGTTATGCGTTCGACGCGAGAGCCAACGGTTACGTGCGAGGCGAAGGGGCGGGCTTGGTTCTGCTGAAACCGC
>CAXBHV010000018.1:0-16670 GCA_963974855.1 uncultured Rhodopirellula sp.
CGGCGTCTTCCGTAGTGGACGAGGCAACGAGTCCTTTTTGGCTGAATGAAGCTGCGGGACTCGTTGCCTCGTCCACTACCGCCTGCCATTTATTGTTCCAAACGTCCTTAGGTACAGCATACGCGTTTATTCCCACCAAGCATCCTCAGCACATGGAGATCCACTTTGGCAAAATTCAACGACCTGACTCCCGACGAAAAACACGTTCTGCTGAACAAGGGGACGGAACGTCCCGGCAGCGGTGAGTTACTAGATAACGAAAGCGATGGCACCTATATCTGCCGCCGCTGCAACGCGTCACTTTATCGTTCGCAAGACAAGTTCCACTCGGGTTGCGGGTGGCCAAGCTTTGACGACGAAATTGAAGGCGCCGTTCACCACGAAATCGACGCGGACGGTCGTCGTATCGAGATATTGTGCCAAAACTGCGGAGGCCATCTTGGTCACGTTTTCAAGGGCGAGCGACTGACCGAAAAGAACACACGCCACTGCGTCAATTCACTATCGATGCGATTCATTCCCACAGGGAAAGAGATCCCCGCCGTCATCAAACCGGACGCATGATGCGACGGAGGCGATAACCTCAGTCCGATTCTGATTTCTGCAGCAGTCGAGCGCGGATACGGTTGCCGTGTTCTTGAATGTCGCCGGTGTGCTTGTAGAGCTCGATGGCCTCATCGAATTCGCCCAGATGCTCAATCGTACGACCTAGATTGAAGCGTGCTGCGGGCTGCCAGTGCGATAGTTGAGTATCATCGAGGACGCGTTTTCGAAACCATGTTTCGGCAGTGTCGTAACGACCATCATCGTATTGAATCAAACTGAGCCAATACGTTGCCGTCTGCTTGCCAAGGCGAATCATCGCCTGCGCCTGTTGGACTTGGCGATCATACAGTTCGGGAGCCATTCCGAGTTCACGGCGAATTCCGTAAGCCTTTTGCAAATCCACGTCGATGCGAAGATCGGCGATTTCGAACTCGGGTTTCCTTTGGCTTAGATAAAGTGGACGAGCTCCCTTCAGGCTGGCGTCGTCGTCGTTATCGAATTGACCGTGTAAATGTCGCCAACGAGCGAGCGAAAACAAGCGAGATGATTCGACATCGGCATCCATGATCGCCCATCTCGAAAAATACCAAAAACCAAGCAACGGATCTCGCTGGGCCGCCTGTTCTAACGCGGCATGATAGACCTCGGCCAACAGTGGAACCTCCCAAATACGAACACCGGCAATCCCCGAAGCCGCATCGAACGTTTTGGCGATCTGATCGACATCGCTGAAGACGGTCATCCGCCGCTCTCCCGCCAACCGCGACTGCAGATGTTTCATTCGCGCACTGATCCCGACGGGCTGCACGTTTAACAAAGCAATATTCTGTTGAACGTCCTGCTTACTGAACGGATAGTCATAAAAGCCGGGGATATTCAAGCGACGCATCACTGCGGCGTCCGAGCGTGCCTCGGCCAAAGTGGCAATGCCAATTTGATCCGGCCCTGGAACAAAGACTCCCAACGCAGGTTCGAACAGATAGACGTTTTCGCCGACCAGAACCCCCACTGCCCAAGGCTTCAATTCGCCGGTTTCGGTCGACTGAACTGCCAGCATCGCAGCAGTGATTCCTGCTTGCCGACACAATTGCGTGAAGACGCCGGTTCGCTGCAGCGAGTCGCCGGTCCCGCGCCACACGCTTTCGTAATCGGTTTGCCGATAGCCAGCACCCTGGAAAATCATCCCTAGCGGCAATTCGGGAGGCGTGATCTGCAATGCGGGCGGAGCGACAAACGGTTCGAGGGCAACATTGCGAACCGTCCAATCAAAAAACCGGCATGCAGACCTTAGCTTGTTCGCGTCGTCGTCCCCTAATTCTTTGCCTTGCTCGGTCAACCAATCTGCCAGCAGCGGATCGTCACTTTGCGGCGAATCGACCCACTTCGAAATCGCACCGAACAGGTAGGCATCACGCAGATGGCTGACGTCCGATCGCAGAAAGTGGTCGCCTAACACCAACTCGTCGACACGTTCGGGAGGCAAAAGATCCGAAATCGTGCTCAACAATTCGGGCTGGGAATTGGCTTCGGCCATCGGAACCGACTCGAGCCAACGATTCAGGTGATAGGTGATTTGCCGCCGCGACTCGTCTTGGTTCAATTCGATCAAACGAGTCAGCAAACTGTGAACTTCGCCAAGATGATCCTGTTTTGTCTCGGTTTGCAGCCGTGCTTGACGCTGAACCTGAATTTTTTGGACGGTCGAAGCATCGTCACCACACCCGATCGCCCCCAGCAACAATACGGGCGTCAGTCCCCAAATCATTGTTTTGAGGCATAAAACGAATGTTCTTGGTCGCCGAGGCGAGCGATTTGGTGAGGCCATAGGAAGAGGTTTTTGAACAAGAGATGCTTTAGGCCATGATTTCAGCACAGGCGGCGCGGAGCCTGAGCAAGCGATCCATCATTGGCTCAAAGGCGTCCAAAGGAATCATATTGGGCCCATCACTGGGGGAAGTTTCAGGATCAGGATGCGTTTCAAAAAAGACGGCGTCGGTACCAATTGCTACGGCAGCACGCGCCAAAGGTTCGACCATTTCTCGATTTCCCCCGGTCGCGCCCCCCAATCCCCCCGGACGCTGGACGCTGTGGGTGGCATCAAAAACCACCGGCACGCCAAGCGACCGCATAATCGGCAGCGATTGCATGTCGTTGACCAGTCGTCCGTAGCCGAAAAACGTGCCTCGCTCGCAAAGCATCACCCCGCCCTCACCGCTGGCATGGACCTTTTCGACCACATACTGCATGTCTTCGGGAGCCATAAATTGGCCCTTTTTCACGTTCAGCGGACGCCCAGTTTTGGCCGCCGCGACAACAAGATCCGTTTGCCGAGCAAGAAACGCAGGAATCTGCAGCAACGCACAAACGCTTGCCACCGCATCGACTTGGTCCGGAAGATGGACGTCCGTCGTGACCGGCAACCCGCAATGCTGGTGCACCTCTTCGAGCATCCGCAATCCTTCGTCGATTCCCGGCCCGCGTTTCGCATTGACACTGGTTCGGTTTGCCTTATCGAACGAGGCCTTGAAGACCACGTTGACGTCGGGCCGTTGGTTAATCGCGGCCAAGCGATCCGCAATCGAAAAGGCGAGCTCCTTGGTCTGCAAGACGCAAGGACCGGCGATCAACAGCAGCGGCTGATCAGGGCCACATTGGTAAGGACCAACCGAAACGGTGGCGACGTTTTTTGATGGGGATGCATTGCTCATGTCTTCTATCATCGACAATCACGATTGATTCGACAATCGCCCCGAAAAACGCGTGGCTACGGGCATTCGCAAACAAACTCGAGCTGGCAGTGTCTTGATTTCCAGCGGCAAACGACCGACATAGTCACCATCCAATTGGTACGCGACTCGAGTTTTCGCGGTCAAAAAGATGCGACTAGCACGCAGACGCTTAACGTCCTGGAAACCGAGATGGCGTCCTGTGAAGATGCCTGCGACGTAGCGAAACCCGCTCAAAAGGGTGCCTTGAAAAAACGTGATCACGTCGAGCAAGCGATCGTTCTCGATGGCATCCGGCTCGATACGAAGCCCGCCGCCATAGCACGGAAGATTAAACACCATCACCCAGCAAGGCTGCCAAGACGATTGAAACACGGCTGAAGCGGTCTGAGTCACGACCTGATTCGTGGGCAGGCTTGTCTCCGTCGTTGCCTGCGATTGCGAATCGGCGCACGTGTGTTCGTCCCGCTCCATTCGCAAATCAATTTTTGGAAATCGGTAACGCGACATCGCGCGTAGGATCGGCCGCAGATAACTCAGCCGCTGAATGTGCCCCCGTCTTCGCAAATGCACATCCCTCACCACCTCGGCATCAAACCCACACGATGCCATCACTAAAAACAGCCGACCGTTTGCCGATCCTGCGTCAATGCGATGATCATGCCCTTGGACAATCGTTTGAAAAACGTCGTCCGCATTCGCGGTAAAGCCAAAATGTCGAGCCAGCAAGTTCTCGGTTCCCATCGGCATCGGCACGATCGGAATTTCGGGGGTGGCAAGATCAGCCAACAAGCTGATGGTGCCATCGCCACCGCAGGCGACCAGGATCAGCGAATGATCCGACATGGAGCAAAACCGGTCGATGTGCTCGCGAATGATTTGAATCGAATCGGTCGTTTTTGCTTGGAATCCGTGCTCCGTCAATTTTGCGACCAGCTTGGGGATTTCCTCGCGACCTTGTCCACGTCCTGCCTTGGGACTGGCGCAAACAAGCACAGTGACATGCTTCACCGTGGCACCCTGAGGTGGGTTTGGCGTCAATGTCATTTTTTCAGCAATTGCGTTGGGGCCACTATTTCTAACCTATCTTTTTAATGATCTGGTGGTGAGTGAACTGCGTCAAAATCCCAAGACACACAACAAAGCCGCGTGATCGTCATAAACGTTAAGAGCCCACCGGATCAAAGATCACACGTGATCGCAACACCGGCGAGGCAATTTTGGTACTAATTTCCGTCCATCCACTGTGCAAGAGAACTAGGCCGTGAGCATCCTTCGTCGATACTGGGCTGCAGCTTTGATCCTAGCAATCGTCGTCGTCCACGCGGCGGTGATTGGGTATGTACGTAGCCGAGTCGCACGACTGCAAAATGTCGAATCCAACACGTTTGATATGGGCCGGTACCGATTCCAAAATGTGACGGATCCCTCCCGAGTGTACCAGTTCCAGCTGCACGCGGTCCTCGACCCAGCCCGGCGACAAACCGGACGAGAGCGACTTTCTCAACAGAATATGGAAATCCACGAAGAGACCGAGCATCTATTGCGGCAAGTCCAAACCACTTGGCTGCGAGATCCCGAACAGAGCGAACTACGTGACCGAATGATGGAGATTGTGGGCAAGCATCTCGAAGAACCGATCGTTCAACGACTGCTAATCACCGATTGGCTCGAACTTCCTGTTCCCGGTTCACCCATCGACTTCGAGCCGTCGACCACCACTCGGATCACTCAGAATCCGTAGTCGATATCCCCCCCTCAATCTCGCTGCGAAAACGGGTCGCTCATCGGAACACCGGATTATCACCCTGGTTTGGCACCTTGAGCTGTGGCGATGGACTCGGCACACTTGCATATCGTGATCGAGTACCGCAGCAACCCAAATTGCTGTCGTCGTCGATCGATGAACTTCGAGTGTCCTTCTGTGCCAATGCGTATCTTTTATGTTGCTGATCGCCGTTGACGAGGCCGGATATGGTCCGAAACTAGGCCCGCTGGTGGTCGCAGCCACCGCTTGGCAACTGCCGGACGTCGTCGTTGACTCTCAACAATCCATGCAGCAAAGCGACTCAACGATCGCCAATTTTTTTGCCTGCCTGTCTGAACCCGTCTGCTTGGGCGAGCTGAAACTCGTCGTTGACGATTCAAAGAAACTGTTCCATTCACGTGGGCATGATCCACTGGCAGTTTTGCACGCGGTGGCCAGTGTGTGCAAAGTGTGGTGCGGCGATGGTGAACTGAAGCTGAAACCGTGGCTTAAAAAGATCGCCTCCCGTGACGGTGCTGCCCTAAAACATCCTGCCTGGTTGAAGCATCTCCGCACGTCCGAATTCGTTTCTCATTCGGGCGCCCAAGACGTAATCAATCATTGGAAACGAAAGGGGGCTACTTTAACCGAAGTGGCGACTCGTATTGTCACGGCAGAACAATTCAACAAGGTGATTGACCGCGGATTCAATAAATCCGATTTGCTGTCGGACACAAGCCTTCGCTTGGTCGCAGACGTGCTTGATCGCCACGGTTCCCAACGCCACGTGCACGTTTATTGCGATCGACACGGAGGCCGCCAGTTCTACGGGGCGATTCTGCAGCACATTTGGCCCGAAGATTCGTTACGGATTGTTGCCGAATCACGTCGTGAAAGCGTCTATGAGCTCGTCTCGGAGCAAAGAACCATGCAGATCCGATTCACGGTCAAGGGCGACTCGTTTCCGCCGGTAGCGATGTCGTCGATCCATGCCAAATATCTGCGAGAAATATGCATGAATGCATTCAATGCCTATTTCAAAAAACATGCTCCCCGGGGCCAAAATCTCCGCCCCACCGCAGGCTACCCCGTCGATGCCGACCGGTTCCTGCTGGAAGCTTCCGAGACGATCAAGCGGCTCGAAATTGAGCCCTCGCGGCTGATCCGCAGCCGCTGACATTTCCGGGCGATCGCCGTGTGAAAACAGAATCGAGATCTTGCCAGCATTTCTCGCTTCTCAAGCTGCAGCGACTCATCGCAGCAGTTAAAATGAGGGCCTCCTCATTACCACCCAGGCTGCACCATGAATGAACACGCATCTCGTTCCGCGTCAGCGGCGGAGCCGTTCGATCCTTCGACTCGAGCCATTATGGATCGAGTCACTGACGTCTTGTGGTCATCCACGCTCGATGGCAATGTGTTGTTGTACGTCAATCGAGCGGGCGAGAACATTTTTGGTGTGAAGCTTGATCCCACTAAGCCTGTTGAATTACGCCAACGCACAATTTTCACCGAAGATCGAATCGAGGTGCGTCGAAATTTAGTCAACGTACTCGAAGAAGGCAGCCTCCGGCATAAGTACCGAGTCATCGATTCGACGGGCAAGGTCACGTGGTTGGACGAACAATTATCCGTGGCAATCGATGCCGATGGCAAACCGGCCCGAATTGACGCCGTCGCCCAAGTCATCTCGCCAAAAGATTTTTCGCTTCCGACATCACTTGAATCTTTCAGCAAGCACCAAACGTTACGCGAGCATGTGCAACTGAATGTCACTCGAAAGGACAAAAAAGGGCGCATTCAATATGCCAATGAGAACTTCTGTAAAACCGTGGGCAAAACGCTTGATGAGTTGATTGGTAAAACCGATTTTGATCTCTACCCCGCCGAGCTTGCCAAATCCTATGTCGAGAACGACGAAGCGGTGATGAGAACCGGCAAACCCGAACATTTAGTTGAAGAGAATCGGATCGCTGACGGATCCGTGGTTTACGTCGAAGTACTAAAAATCCCCACCATCAATTCAAAAGGATCCGTCGTCGGAATTCAGGTCATCTTTTGGGACGTCAGTAGCCAGAAGGCAACCGAGTTTGAGCTCAAGCAAACTCGGTTCTTGATGGACACGTTGCTCGAAAACGTTCCGGATGCCATCTACTTCAAAGACAAACAAAGCCGTTTCATTCGCATCAGCCGTGCCCATGCAAAGTTGTTCCATCTAACCGATCCTGCGGAAGCGATCGGCAAATCGGACGCCGAGTTTTTCGGAATCGAGCATGCCCGCGGTGCGTTGGCCGATGAACGTCAAATCATGAAGACGGCCGAGCCCATGGTCGCAAAGGTGGAGCGAGAAACATGGCCTGACCGCGAAGACACATGGTGTTCTACCACCAAATTGCCGCTGCGTGATCCGAAGGGTGAAATCATCGGTACGTTTGGAATTTCGCGAGATGTGACGCAGCAGATGCGAGCGGAACTCGAACTCGCACGCGAGCGGGATCTGTTGAAAACGATCACCAACAACATCCCCGACCTGATCTATGTCAAAGATCGCTTTGGGCGATTTGTCACTGGCAATACCGCGTTAGTTAAATTGCTAAATTTACCGAGCGTCGAACACATCGTCGGCAAAACAGACTACGATTTTTTGCCGCCTGAGTTGGCATGCAATTACGTCACTGACGACCAGAATGTGATCCGCTCGGGCACGCCGCTGATCGATCAAGAAGAATCCTCACAAGACGCTAACGGTAATAAGCGTTGGCTGCTAACGACCAAGGTTCCGCTTCGTGATGAGTTTGGCGACGTGGTCGGAATCGTGGGAATTGGGCGAGACATCACCGCTCGAAAAATAGCTTCCGAAGATCTACGCAGCGCGATGGAAGCCGCCGATGCAGCAAATCGTGCGAAGAGCGATTTCTTAGCCAACATGAGTCACGAAATTCGCACGCCGATGAACGCCATCATCGGAATGACCGAGTTGCTGCTAGTCACAAAACTCGATGCAACTCAACGTGGCTATTTGAAAATGGTCGGCGAATCCGGAGATGCGTTGCTGTCGATCATCAACGATGTCTTGGACTTCTCAAAGATCGAAGCTGGCATGCTCGATATCGACAGCATGCCATTTGATTTGCGTGAAACGCTCGGCGACACGATGAAAACGTTAGCGGTACGTGCTCATTCCAAAGGACTCGAACTCGCATTTCGCGTCGCCCCCGAAGTCCCCCCTTATTTGATTGGCGATGCTGGACGTATTCGCCAAGTGCTCGTTAACCTAGTAGGCAACTCGATCAAGTTCACCGAACACGGTGAAGTCGTGGTGGATGTCGAGCTAAAATCCGAAAACGACAATCAAATCGAACTCCTCGCCTGCGTTCGCGACACCGGAATTGGAATCCCTGCCGATAAATGTAAAAGCGTTTTCAATGAGTTTGAACAAGCCGATACATCGACGACCCGGCGTTATGGCGGGACGGGACTAGGGCTGGCCATTTCATCCAAACTCGTCGCCATGATGGGAGGCTCTGTGTGGGTCGAAAGTGAAGTTGGGGCGGGAAGCCGATTCTACTTTACCGTGTCATTAGAAATCGCGGACGAAGACGTTAAATCGACAAACCAACGCGGAATGGTCGTTGTCGGCGGAACTCGCGTGTTAGTGGTCGATGACAACGAAACCAATCGCTTAATCCTCCACGAAATGCTGACGAACTGGGGAATGCTTCCGACATTGGCCTGTGGTACCGAAGAAGCGATCACGGAAATCAAAGCAGCCGTAGAGACAAAGGCACCATTTGGATTAACGATCGCTGACGTCAACATGCCCGAGCAAGACGGCTTCGAATTCGCTAAGCGAGTCAGAAACGAACAATCGATCGATGACATGCCCATCATCATGCTGACCTCCGGTGGAAGAATCGGCGACAAACAAAAACGCAGCGAATTTCGAGTTACCGACCGTTTAATGAAACCTGTTAAACAGTCTGAATTGTTTGACTCTGTCGTTCGCGCCCTCGGAGTCAACGTTACCGAAGACCATCAAGGACAACATCCGAGCGAAGATTATGGCATCCGCCCGTTGAACATCCTCCTAGCCGAAGACAACATCGTCAATCAAAAATTGGCAGTGGGTGTGCTCACTAAATATGGCCACAAAGTCACCGTAGTCGGAGATGGACAACAAGCGGTCGATGCAGTGCAACAAGCATCGTTTGACGTTGTGCTGATGGACGTTCAAATGCCAGAGATGGACGGACTTACCGCCGCACGTACCATTCGTGCAGCGGAAAAAGAATCCGGTTCTCACCTTCCAATCATTGCGATGACCGCGCACGCAATGAAGGGAGATCGCGAAGGATGCCTGGAAGCAGGAATGGACGAATATGTGCCTAAACCCATTCGCGTCGCAAACCTTTTTGAAAAACTTTCACTGGTGTTGAACAAGTACAACATGCTGTCCGGGACTGCAGAGATTGCCGCACCTGCCAATCTTGATGTTGCAAATCAAGAAGATGCCGAGGCAAGCGCGTCACCGGCGAACGACGAACCACAGCAAGACATCAGCAACGACTCTGCTGTTCCCGAGAATTGCAATTGCGAAAGTGCCGCGGAAAACTGCGAGATCTCGCAATGGATTGATTGGGAAAAATTGCATATGACCATTGGCGACAATCCATCGCTCATTGCCGAGCTTTTCCAGGCATTTGCCGAAGAAAGTGCGACGCTGATTGGACAAATCGATCATTCGATTGCCAATCAAGATGCGGACTTACTAAAAAGTTCGACTCACACGTTGAAGGGAGCATCGATGGCGATCGGTGCGACGTTGTTGGCGGAATGTACAATCGAGGTCGAAAAGGCAGGTAAAAGCAACGACTTCACAAATGTGGCTGCCAATCACGAACAACTCCATCAACTGCTGACATCGACCTTGTTGGAAACAAATTCCTTTTTGAGCAAGGATCCCACCTAAGAAACGCGTCGGCGTGGCGTTGGCAATCTATTGATCCCGGCGCCGTTGACAGAGCTGACTCATTCCTATGTAAGGCTGATTCTGAGATGGTTCGAAAACAACTT
Source organism: uncultured Rhodopirellula sp. (assembly GCA_963974855.1). GTDB lineage: Bacteria > Planctomycetota > Planctomycetia > Pirellulales > Pirellulaceae > Novipirellula. Next base: position 10,093 of record CAXBHV010000018.1, read on the forward strand.
TGCCGATTTATGTCTCCTCACCCTAAACGTCTCCCACGCTTACCTGCTTTGCGGCCTCACAAAAGAGACAAATGACAAAGTCGCACTGGAACCTTTGCCTAGTAATCTATCTTGTCTGGTGCTCCCCCCTTACAATTTCTAGTTCTGCGGCGGTGATTGAAACACCCCGACGATGCCCTTCATAGGATTGCACCATGTCGCGTGTTCTATTAGCAGAAGACAGCCCCACTCAAGTAATCATGTTACGTGCGCTACTTGAGGAAGACTCGCACGAAGTTCAGGTCGCCGGCGATGGCTTGAAAGCCCTGGAGATCATGAGTGAACAGCTTCCCGATATCGTCGTGACCGATATGCAGATGCCGAACATGAATGGACTTGAATTGGTTCAAGCCATTCGAGCCAAACATTCTTCTGTCCCCGTGATCCTGATCACAGGCCAAGGCAGTGAGGAACTTGCGGCGAAGGCATTACTCGAAGGTGCCGCTGCGTATCTACCGAAATCGGTTGTTGACGAAGAATTGCTGGGATCGATCGAGCACGTCTTGGGATTGCTAGAAACTCAGATGAGTTACAAGCATCTTATCGAACGCCTCGACTACAACCAATTTCAATTCACGCTTGAAAACAATCCCGAACTGGTGCCATCGCTCGTCAATCTGATGCAACAAATGGTCGGAGGCATGCACATCAGCGACGAGGTAACGCGAGCGCGGATCGGAATGTCGATTGAGCAGGCTCTATTGAACGCAATGATTCGAGGCAATCTCGAAATCAGCCATCAAGCTCAACATGACGACGAAGAGATCCAAGTCGACGAAGTGGCCACTCTTGTAGAAAAACGACGTGCCGAATCACCCTACGGTGATCGGCGTGTCATCTTTCGCGCACACCTCGGTAAGGAACAACTTGTCTTTATCGTTAAAGACGAAGGTAATGGATTTAATACCGAAGAGTACACAGACACCAGTGTCCACGAACCGCTCGATATCGAAGGTGGCCGCGGATTAGTTTTGATCCGCTCGTTTATGGACGAAGTTCGTTTCAATGAATCAGGAAACGAAATTGTCATGATCAAAAATATCTAAGTGACCGCTTCACGAAGCTTTCGCACGACAGCACAAACGGGTCACATCGTCCTCACTTGAGTTAGGGGGACGACCGCGGCCAATATGTCAGTCAATCAGATCATCAACTCAACGTGCTCTGGCATCGACGACATTGATTGAGAATCATCCGATGGCTTTCGCCATGCCCGCCACGATCGTAGCGGATGAAGAATGATTCCAGGTGCAACGGTAATGGCCATCATCAACCAAGTCAGTCCCATGACGATGCCCGCTAAAGAACGTCGATAGACACTTTTGCCAAAGACATCACCTTGTCCAATCGATGGATGGTCCACGGGGGCAACCGGCATTGCGTACTGCATTGCAATAAATTTTGCGTCGACCACGTTGATTACTGGCACGTTTTTCGCCAGCATTCGCGTGGCAATACAATTTGGCAGCGGTTCCTTATCGGGAGCCTGAATGTGCACTCCCGCCGCGAAACGCTCGTTGCCCTCGCTGCCGCCAATCGATGCTGATCCGCCTCCGACGTTGACGTAAGCCGCATAGGTGTCACCCTTGATTTCCGTTTCATAGAACGCCATGCGCTCGTCAATCAAGGCTCGCAAACCGGTCGACGCGAGCATCGGAATTCCGTTGCGTTCCATTGCCCCCGCCAGCAACGCACGCGTTTGCTCAGGCATTCCCGATGCACGATCGTAAAGCCCGCCATAGGTTCCCGCTTGAGCACGAAACGAAATCAGCTCCGCCTCATGCAAATGCTTCTCCATATCAACCCACATCATGTCAGGCCCATTCGCACCATATTGGCTCGATGCCGCAGACAGAATAATCGTCGGCTTTAGCTGCAACGTCTCGGCGGCCGCGTACACCGCAATGTTCAACGCAGGCCAAGATCCACTTGCACCAATGGCAATGCGATCCCCTGGCTTAACGCCTGCCTCTTCAAACCATTTAACGACAACGGCAGCAAAGTTCGGATTGATCGACGTTTGCTTTGACTCGAGTGACCCAAGCTTACTGGTCACAAGCGACATCGAAGGGCCGATTAGATGTGAACCTTGCGGGTCCAGTTTCGCAACCAACCGATGCCCTTGCTGTTGCTGTACCTGGACGATCACCTGCATTGCGGACTCGGCTTTTGTCGCCGCAGCAAACAATCGTTCCTTATGCTCGGGCGCCACTTTTGAGGGCCAAAAATGGACCAGTGCCATTCCCGAAAGGGAAACGATCATGCCAGCCCACAGCCCAGCACGTGACAACCGCCTGGGTCGCCAATACATCACCTGAAATGGCGTCTTCTCTTTCTTGACGTTGTCACCAGACTCGCTCATGCAATTGCCTCCACCCCAACAAGAATCAATGTCAAACGTACGAGAACCGCAGAGGACATCATCGGCGACAAGGTTTCGATAAAGCCTTGGCGTTCAAACCACAACGCGATCAAACCGGGAATGATGAATCCAATCATTACGATTGGACTGACGACCTCGTCGACTGCTCCAGGAACCGCCGATACCGATAGCGAGTTCGCGATCAAACGAATCGTCATGCCGACCGCAAATCCGAACATCACCGTTAATACGACTCGTCGACGACCAAACAGGATGGCCCAACGTGAAACAAGTCGGACCAGCCCCCACGTGATCACCGCCGCGATGATCGTCAGCAGCACCGCAATCGGTTGATGCAAGGAAAGTGCAATGTATCCCGGCACGATCATGCCGCCCACGCTGAGACGAGACTGACTAGCAAGCCAATCGCAATGGCAAGCAACGTGATGTCGATATCCATTAAACTCATTAAGCCGCTCCTACGGGAATGTGATCTGCGAAATGAAGGCGTTGCATCTGATCTGCCTTGCGAAAATAATCCAGCAGATCCATTCCTGGGCCGGCGATGTTGCCCATCCCCATTACCATCGAAGATCGTCCCGATTGGCCTCGCAGCAGATTGACTAAATGTGCCGCCGGTTGTGATTCAGCACACGTCAAGCGGTCTCGTGACAATCCACTTTGGATCACTCGTCGTGCGAAAACTTCGGTCCCCGTCCCCGAAAGAACGTAATGATCCGCTGGATGCCAACGCATGCAAGCTTCGGCTAACTGCAGCGATCGATCGACTCGATCCTCGCGACAATTAAAGAGGGCGATACGTCGCTCGACTCCTTCATAGCGTTGCACCAGCGTGTTCCAACTATGTCCGGTCGACTCGGGATCGTTCGCAGCGAAGGCATTTACAAAGACCATTTCCTGGTCCTGCTCAGCCACTCGGAACAATCGCATTACCCCGGGATCCGCATCTGCAGCCCACATTCCTTGCAGGGCAACATGCCGCTGGACGCCAAGATCGCGACAAATTTGCAATGCAAGCGCCACGTTATCGGGATGCTCGATGTGCGAGAATCCTGCGAGTTCCTCGCAAGTCACTTCACTGACAGCATCGTCCATGATCGAAACCATCTCCGATTTGCGATCACTCGCAGCTTCAGAAATCACTTGCAATGTTTCCAGACGTTGCTCGGCCGTATAAACGGTTCCGGCGACGGGAACTGTGCCACACAATGCCTTGGCGACGCCGACAACATCCGGCCCCATCACGTCGAGGTGGTCGGCACGTGCGTTGGTGATCACCCCATGAGTAGATTGGACTAATTTCAATTCGCAGATGGATTGAAGTTGAGGTTGAAGTGCCATGCACTCAATCACAAGTGCCTCGGCGCGTAAACGCACTGCCGCGTGAACCACACGCCGCTGCTCCATGATGTTAGCTCGCGACGGCCGGAAGACGGATGCTTCACTGCCATCGGGAAAAATCATGCGAGGAACGGTGCCCGTGGTTTTTGCGCATGTGCGTATTCCGCCTGCACGCAATCCCGCTGCAATTAACCGAGTTACACTTGATTTACCTCGAGTCCCATTAACATGAATCCTAATTGGAATTTTCGAGAGATTACGTTGATGCCATAGCGATTCAGCAATCCCAACCGCTGACAACGCGAGTGCACCGCCACTAACCAGCAGAGTCCCGTACATGAACCCTCCATTTTTTAAACAGCTTTGGTTTTCCGAAATGATAGAAATCAAGACGAATGGAAATCGAGACAAAAATTAGACCGGGAGCGAATCACATGGCTCATCGATTGAAAAAATGACAAGGGTTTTGGTAAGCATTACAAAGTCAAAGGAGCTTACCGGTCGCCGCAAATCATCATTCAGCAATACGTTGATTCAGATAATCGTTCCGAATGACATTGAGCCATCGTGAATAGAGCAAAAGACGAGTTCGGTTTCCTGCGGGAAACGACTGAACCGTCAGACTAGATCCTCACCATACACAAATGCTGTGCCGGTAATCAAGGGCGATCCCAATGGGGTTCTGCCATCCACCTGTTCACACTTACAGCGGTCCGTTTCTTGGTCCCAAATCATGCGGTTGCAACTTGGCAACGCCCTTCGCATGCACAAGACAGCCGTTTGCACGTTCAGTTCCCCTTTGCCCCACCAAGAAATTACTTGTTAGGGAAGACGGCTTCCTATATTCCCAGCATCGCTGGCGATTTCACGAGGGCAGAGACATCCCATTCGTGATTGGGCTTGGTGAATCGCCCACCTAGAAGAGTCGCTATCGACATTGCGACGGCCACCTAAACACCCTATTTAGGGCACATTATCCCACCACGATCCGCAAGAAAATGTCAGTGAATTTTTGATTAATCGACAAAATGTTGATTCAATCTAGTGGACACTTATTTGCAACGTTTCGGAATAGCGAATGGCAAAAACTCATTCGCTTAAAGTACACAGTTCGACTTCCAGTCAGAGGAGCGGAATGTAACCAACTCGAGGTCAAACTCATGCTCGGCTTCGCAAGGTTGGCACCGCAATGCTTTCCGCTTTTAAACAACGGTTACTTGAGCTTGTAACACATTAATTTGCCCTGTTCGCGGAGGTAAAGCTTGCCGCCCGCGATGACCGGGTGCGCCCAACTCTTTCCCTTCTGATACTCTGGCTTAAAAGTACTGAGCACGTCAAACTTCTCAGGCGTTGCATTCGTCAGAATGATCGTGCCGTCTTCGCGGCGATAGATAATATGGCCATCGGCGTAGATCAGACTTGTCTCTCCGTTACCTTCGGCACGTTCGGGTCCCCAAGCAATTTCGCCAGTCGCCATTTTGACACAGACTGGCAGGCCGTTGCCGTTGCCATGTCCGCAATAGATGTAGCCATCGACCAGCGTCATACCACCATGTTTGTTTTGAAGTTCGCGCCCATCGAGCCAGTACTGTTCGTTTGCTTTGACGCCACCTCTTCCATCAGCCGTCAGCTTCAACAGTGCCGAGCCCGTACCATAGCCGGTGCTGGTAAAAACAAAGTCGCCGTCAACAAGTGCTGTGGGAATATTTGCGGTAGTGTTAGCGACACGATTGTATTGCCACAACAATTTCCCATCCGCTGCGCGAACACCAATCAAGCCACGCCCAACCAATTGAACGTATTGCTTTACACCACCACCATTGGAGATAACCGGTGATGAATAACCAGCGCCATCCTTCACATCTTTTCCGCCGGTACCAAGTTCGTCGCCTGAGAGCGTGCACGCCCAGACTTCTTCGCCATTGGTTTTGTTCAGTGCGACCAACAATCCCGACTTTCCTCCGGGAGTACAGATGACTCGATCTCCATCAACGAGCGGCGATTCACTGAACCCCCAACCGCTCATCATCTTCCCATTCCAATCTTTAAAGTCACGACTCCAAACTTCGGAGCCATCTTTTGCATTTAGACAAACGATGTGACCATCACTGCTGACCATGTACAGACGACCGCCATCAATCGTGGGCGTTGTACGACTTCCCTCGTAACCATGCTTTGGCGGACCATTTGCAATCGCTTGCTTCCAAAGGAGGTCGCCGGTGGTTGCATCGATAGCGACAGCCGATTGACTGTCTTCAAAATTTCCCGTTGTATAGATTCGATTTCCGGCAACCGAAACGCTGGCGTAGCCGTCGCCGATTCCTTCGGCCATCCACTGCAGCGTAGGGCCATTTTTTCCCCACGAATCAAACAAGCCGGTTTCGGAGGAGCGATTGGCGCGGTCCGCGCCTCGCCACTGCAACCAATCCTCCGCATTGGTGGCGGAGAAGCCAAAGACAAACGTGAAAACTAGCGACAAACTCACGCGAAACGACATCATTTGCATCGAAAAATCCTGAGATGGCTGGAGAGAGGTAAGATTTGCGAGGGGGGGCAAGTGGCATTTACCGCGAAAAACGCGTGCCGAGAACGCACCGATTGTACGCTGAACCGATCGCAAGGTGACCAACGGGACGCGATATCTCAAATTGTCAGTCGAAAAACACAATGTGGATCACTGGATCGTTTGACCGACCTAGCTGGGGAGACCACGCACCTTCAAAAACGCTGAAATAGCGACAATCACGCAGGCTAGCAGGACAACGATTTTTAGCCATTTCGCTCGATTGTTTCGCATGCCCTCAAATTTGGGACT
>CAXBHV010000019.1:0-16629 GCA_963974855.1 uncultured Rhodopirellula sp.
CAAATCGGCAATCAAATCCGTGGCGTTCTGATAACGATCCTGAGGCCGCTTTGCCAACATTTTTTGAATGACCGCCGACAAATCGCTGCTGACCTCGCTGCGCAGCTGTCGCACATCAGGCGGCGGCGTCTTGCCGTGGTTAAGAAGCTTTTGCAGCATCGTACCACCGGGGTACGGAGGCTGACCGGTCAACATAAAGTACAGCGTGCACCCGAGCGAATAAATATCGCTGCGCAGATCCGCATCTCGAGGATCGTTGGCTTGTTCAGGCGAAATGTAATCAAACGTCCCCAGCGTCACGCCGCTGGCGGTCATGTCTTCGCTCAATTCAAAATTGTCGGAACGAGCCAACCCCATGTCCACAAGCTTGATGGTTTGCCCATCACCAATTAACACATTGGACGGCTTGATATCACGATGCACGATGCCACGATCCGATGCATGCTGAATCGCATCGGCAAGCTGGCAAGTGTAGAAGACCGCTTGGTCGGCCGACATAACGCCTTCGCGATGGACCAAGTCGCGAATGTTCGTTCCTTGGATGTATTCAAAAACGATGTAGTGCCAATCATCGTACGTGCCAACGTCAAAGACTTTGGCGATTCGCGGATGATCAAGCTTTGCCGCACTTTGCGCTTCGTTACGAAATCGACGTTTTAGATCGGGGTCATCCCCAACAAATGGAATCACCTTGATCGCGACGGTCCGATCCAACTGCTCGTCATGGGCACGAAACACCGCCCCCATCCCGCCGCCGCCAATAAAGTCTTCGAGCAAAAAGTGGTTCAACCGCTTTCCAAGCAAGACGTTGGCCACCGAGGCGGGAGTTCGATCGAGCTTATTCCAACCCGATTCATCCGCATGCGCCCGTGACGATCCGCGGATCACGGTTCTCGCTTCCGCGATCTCCTGAATTTCCGCAGACTTGATCAAACTCGATTCAGGCGGAGCATCCGCGGAACTCGACTCCTCGTCGTTGCCACGACGAATCGTTGATGCATCCGTTCGTATTGATTCGTCAGCCATAGAAAAAAATCACCAACGCGGATGCGTCCAAGAAAATCAAGCGATCGTTGATGCAACGCATAAATGAATAGATAAGGTGTCTTCGATTGTGCTGATTCCCTCAACTCGACTCGATGACATTTGCGTGTTTTCGTGTGCTTTCGCAGTGCTACCTAGTCTAGTCAGACCTCCTAATTCGGTCAACGAAACGTTGCTTCTTCAATGAGTAATTCCTCGATCAGATGACAGTACGAATCGTATCGCCGAGCATCGATGCGAGAATCGGCCACCGCGTCTTTAACTGCACATCCATCCTCGCTTAGATGCAAGCAATTGGGATAGCGGCACGCGCTCACGTAGGGCCTCAGATCGGGCATTAACGCCGAAACCTCGCTCGAACCGATGTCCCACAGCTGGAATTGACGAATTCCAGGTGTATCAAACACAGCCCCACCCCCTTCGAGTGGTATCAGCGTGGTCGCCGTCGTGGTGTGGCGTCCTTTTTCGTTATCCTGGCTGACGGCCGAGACCGCCAATCCGAGTCCCGGCTCGATCGCGTTAAGCAGACTGCTTTTTCCGACCCCGCTCTGACCCGCGAGCGCCGTCTGTTTCCCCGTCAACAATGCCTTCAAGAACGCGACATTCGTGCCATCTTCGGCCGACGTAACGAGCACTCGATAGCCCATCGAGGCAAACACACCGATCATCGGTTGCAATGGAACGGGATCGATCAAATCCAACTTATTGATCACAATCACCGGCTCGACGCCACAGTGCTCGGCGGTCAACAAAAATCGATCGATCAGTGCCGGCTTCAATCCTGGCTGTGCCGCGCTGGTAATAATCAGCAAGTAGTCGACGTTGGCGGCGATCACATGTTGCCGTCCACGGCTGGTTCGGCTGATCACGCCGCTGCGGGGATCGATGCTTTCGATCATGCCATCCGAAGGTGACTCGGCACGAAAGAACACGCCATCGCCAGCAACGATCACGCCGCGTTGTTCGATACTGAGCGACTTGAGTACTTGGCGGATCGCACATTCATAGAACACGCCGTCTTCGCCGAGCACTTTGCTCCGCAATCCGTGCACGCTGATCACACGTCCCTTGATCAGCGATTGGTCCGGCGTCGAGGTGACGCCGTGCTCGTCTTGTTCAATCGTGGGATTGTTAACGGTTCGCTTTCGTGTCAGCTCGCCTTTGCCGCTCACGCGTTCGCCATGAACCTCGTCGGCAAGCTTTTCAACATCGCCATGCCGGAACGTGCGTGTCACGTCGCCTTGCCGAACGCGCCCCTGATATTTCTTGCGAAAATCAGTGCGTTGTTTCCCACGTTTCTTTTTGGCCATTAAGACGCCATCCGCTAACTTTCTTGCGGAGCCGCGTTGGAGTGGCCACCCACAGCCGTACCGGGGCTATGGTCCGCACCACTTTCCGGAGCTAGCGTTTGCTCGACCGCAGGCGGATCGCCTTTCTTGCGATTGCGAACTTGAATCGACAAACCGATCAGATCAGTCAATTCCGCTTCGCCAAGCTCTTCGTGCTCCAACAGTGCTCGCGTGATCGTCTCGAGTTCACCACGATGTTCCCGCAGCAGCTGCTCCGCTTTCTGATCGGCTTCGAGCAGAATACGTGCAACTTCTTCGTCAACCAATTCTTGCGTGTGTTCGCTGAATTGGCGTGTTTGGTGAATTTCGCGTCCCAGGAACGGATCTTCATCACTTGTCTTGTAACTGACCGGCCCAATCTTGGGACTCATACCCCAGTGCGTGACCATTCGCCGGGCAATACTGGTCGCTCGCTCGAGATCGTTTTCGGCACCGACACAGGTTTCGTTGTAGACGATCTTTTCGGCCGCACGGCCCCCCAACAACACGATCAATTGGTGATCAAGTTCTCGTTTGCTGATGCTCAAGCGATCTTCGCTCGGGACATACTGAGTCACGCCGAGGGCGCGACCACGCGGGATGATTGTGACCTTGTGAACCACATGGGCACCATCAAGATGCCATGCGGTCAGCGTGTGCCCCGCTTCGTGATAGGCGGTTTTTTCCTTCTCGCTGTCTTGCAAGACCTCTTCACGCTTCGCACCCATCAGAATTTTATCGCGGGCATAATCAAAGTCGTTCATTTCGACAAGTTTCTTGTCATTCCGAGCGGCCCATAGCGCTGCTTCGTTGACCATGTTTCGAATATCGGCTCCGGTCAATCCGACCGTCCCTGCGGCGAGCCGCTTCAAGTCGACATCGTCACCAAGCGGCACATCGCGAACGTGAACTTTGAAGATTTCCTCGCGTCCCTTCATCGTGGGACGTCCCACGGTGACGTGACGATCAAAACGTCCGGGACGCAGCAATGCGGGATCCAAGACATCCGGTCGGTTGGTCGCGGCGATCACAATCACCGTTTGGCTTTGCGTAAAGCCGTCCATTTCACCGAGAATTTGGTTCAGCGTCTGCTCACGTTCATCGTGACCGCCACCCACACCCGCCCCACGTTGACGCCCGACAGCATCGATTTCATCGATGAAAATGATCGAAGGACTGTTCTCCTTTGCCGTGCGAAACAAATCACGAACGCGACTTGCCCCGACGCCCACGAACATCTGGATGAATTCGCTACCATTGACCGAGAAGAACGGTACTCCCGCTTCGCCTGCGACGGCACGCGCCAACAAGGTTTTACCGGTTCCCGGAGGTCCGTTTAGCAGCACTCCCTTGGGGACAAACCCACCAAGTCGCTGAAATTTCTCAGGCGTTTTCAGATATTCGACGATCTCTTGTAGATCCGCTTTCACGCCCTCGAGTCCCGCCACCTCGTTGAAGGTGATCATTTTGTCGGAAGCTTCGAATAATTTTGCGGGGCTTTTGCTGAATCCCGACAAAAATCCGCCGCCCATCATGTCACTTCGCGTGCGGCGGAGCATCATGAACAGAAAGAACACGATCCCCAGCGGCAGAATGATAAACGCGATAATGCTGATGATTTGCTGGGAATTATCAGGCGGCAGAATGCGATAATCGACGTCGGCCGCTTCCAATCGCTCTTCCAAACGAACCGTTGACCCCGCGTCGGACGATTGACGGAAAACAAATTCCTTGGCCAATCGGACCGGCTTGCCTTCGTCATCAACCTGCGGCTTCAGCTTGCCGTCTTCCATCACCGGAGGCGCTTCGGGACGAACCTTGAATGTGCCAAAAACCCGTTGGTCGGAGATCTGGACCGCCTCGACGTTGTTTTTTGCGAGTTGATCAAGGAAGAAGCTGGTCGAGACCTCGGCAATGTTCGCACCGCGGTTCATGAACAGCATGGCGATCAATCCAGCGACCACCAACGCGATCAGAAACGTGTTATTGCCACGCTTGTTCGCGCCACTGCCACCCTTTTCCGAATCTTTTTCGTCGGACCTTTTATCCATCGGTTTCCTTTGTCAGCCTTAACCCGGAGGTTTATTTCTTGCTCGCCCACCACAGCAGCGCTTCAGCGATCACGCCAAGCTTGCTCTAGCGAACGTTTTTTGTTGTCTAAATTGTCACACCCGCGACGTTGTTTCCAACGCGTTGCACGTTGTATGCCGATTTCGTGAATTCGGCATATCCATTCACTGTAAATGCTGCGTCAAGAAGCCAAGTCAACAACTGTTTCTTGGACCAAGGTTCCTCGTGTCGTGGGTCAACCGGCCCGATTGTATCGACTGTGACGCTAGATGACTAACCGACCTAAATGCAAAGCATTCTTCCCTCGTCAGTTTCCGATTTCGTCATGGATGCCCTGAAAGTAGGCGTTGACGGCATGAATTGCCCTCATCGATGTCGCGGGGGTGTTCGAAACCTCAGCCGAGGACGATTTCAGCAACCCTAAGATTTCAACGCACGTGCGGCTTCCAGCCAACTGAGATCAATCGGATGACCAACCGCCGAAGCAATTTCCAGCTGACGAACCAAAGTCGATGCGGGACAGTGGCGAATTAACGCCACTTGAGACACTGTGTAGCCGTCGCGGAACAATCGCCATGTCCAATAGGCGTCCGACGCTTCATCCTGAGTCGGGTCGGTTTGCGTGGATTGAGGGTCAAGTGGCCCGACCGAATCAAGCTCTAAAATCTCAGGAGCGACGCGATCACGCGGAACTTCGCGATCATTGGCAACTTTTACGTCATCACGTTCCGAGTCATGCGAAGGTGGGGGATCGACGGCCCGTCCGTCCGACTCGTCGCTGACTGCCATGGATTCCGTCTGTTCCGCCTCTTCGGGTTCGAAAAGCTCGGTTTGGGTGTGCGAATCATCGTATGCGAGAGATTCTTCAACACAATTGGATTCGTCACTGCCGGATTCGTCACTGCCGGATTTATCAACGTTGTCATATTCGACAACGACCGCATCGATTTCGCTTTCTTCGGGACTCGAATGCTCTGCGACAACCGAAATGATCAACTCGATAATGTCGTAGCCAAACTGTTCCATCGTGGCGGGACCGACTCCCGAAATTTTCTCCAGCTCGCTGGTGGTCTGTGGAATCGCATCAAGAATGCGGTCGATCGTTGCATTGCTCAGGATACGGTATGCCGGAATAGCGAGCGCGGCGGAGTTTTTTTGACGCCAGCGTTTCAGTCGGTCCTTCAACTCGGATTTCAATTCGTCCGTTGCCGATGGCGGTGCCACATCCTCGCTCGTTTCGGATTCATCGAGAGTCGGGCTCGATTTTTCATGCACATCCGCAGCTTCGAGATTCTTGGCCGCTGCCGCCAATCGTTTGACCAAAGGGAACTTCATCCCCAGTGTGTCGTTAATGGGTTCTTTGGCATGCATCACCAAACTGCCGTAATCACTCAGATCCACCGTGGGTCTGCGGTCGTCCACTTCACGTTGAACGAGTAGCCCACGGGCGATCAAGGCGTCCATGACCGCCACGACTTCGGACTGCTTTAACAGCGACAGTAAACCGTACGTGCTCAGTCGATGCAGCTTCCACTGTTGCAATTTTTTGTTTTTCGAACCACACAACATTTGTGCCACAAGATTTTTGCCGAAGCGGGCGTGCATACGAAACACACCGCTCAGCACGACGCGTACGCCTCGCACGAATCCATCGCGATCGACTCCCGCAAATGCTTTGGCAACCTCAGCCGGATCCACCGCTTCACTCGCGCGACGTCCCTCGGGATTGCAGCGGTCACAATTGCCGCAATCTTTGCTTTCCGGATCACCAAAGTAATCCAAAATCACTCGTTGGCGACAACCACTGCTACGAGCAAATCCGATCACGGCATCTAGTTTTGCATGCTCGGCTTGTCGGCGTCGTTCAAGTTCTTCGAAGTCGATTTCGAGTGCATCGAAGGGAATATCATGTTCAACAAGATGAACGGCGCGGCCGCGGAATGGCGGTACGTAATCAAACCCCTTCAAACGTCGCAACTCGCGAAGCGTGCGGGAAAGTTGGTCACGATCCACATTGGCCAATTCGATCAATCGCTTGACGGTCACATAGACGTCTTCGCCACGCTGTTTGCCGATCACTTTTTCGACCGCCATCATCACTCGTCGGCGGATTTTGGCTTCTCGCGGTAGGAAATCTAACATCGTCGGTGCATTGCTGTCGATGCGAACAATCGCGTTATTTGCCGCACTATCGAGACGTTTGAGCACTCCCGCCTTGGCCAGCAACGTCTGCGAGGTGCCGATCGCTTCGCTGCCGTCTTTGACGTCAATCGCCGCGCGAACTTGTTCAAGCGTTAACTCGATCGGGTCCTCTTCGCGGGACAACAAAAACTCGTAAACCTTCGAAACCGTTTCACGCGAAGGGTAGCGGTTTTCAATAAAGAATTCTTGGATATAGCGATCGTTGTATGAAAACAACATCAAACAATCGCTGTCTTTTGCGTCCCGACCGGCGCGGCCCGCTTCTTGGTAATACGCCTCCAGCGTGCCGGGCATGTTGTAATGGATCACGTAGCGGATGTCGGACTTGTCGATCCCCATTCCAAACGCGTTGGTCGCCACAATCGCGGAAAGTTTCCCCGACATAAAGTCGTCTTGAACACGTTGCCGCTGCATCGGTTCCAAACCCGCATGATAGGCCCCGATGGGACGTCGTGTTTTTTCGGGCAACCAACTCGCAATCTCCTCGCACCGTTTTCGCGTCGCCGCGTAGATGATCCCAGTGCCTTCACATTGGTTGACGTAGTTGACAAGCTGCTCGTCTTTTTCACGGTCCCCCTTGGAATGCAACACACTGAATCGCAAATTGGTTCTTGCAAAACCGGTGACAAAGGTTTTCGGTTCGCGCAGCCGCAACAAATCGACAATGTCTTGCCGTACCGCCGGGGTGGCGGTCGCGGTCAACGCAATCGTTTGCACATTCGCGAGATAGCGATCGCGAAACCGTCCCAAACGCGAATAGTCGGGACGAAAATCGTGACCCCATTCACTCACACAGTGGGCTTCGTCGACCGCTAACAAGCTGACCTTGGCGGTCGAGACGGCTTCCAGGAACCGCGTATTGCGAAGTCGCTCCGGAGCCACATAGACCAAATCCAATTCGCCGCGTGACATCTGCTGCATCACATCGGCCTGCTCGGACATACTAAGCGTGCTGTTAAGTAGTTTCGCTTTGATGTTGAGCGATTGAAGCGTATCGACCTGATCTTTCATCAGCGCGATTAACGGTGATACAACGATCGTGGTTCCAGCCCGGCCTAAGCTTGGCAATTGATAACACAAACTTTTACCACCACCGGTCGGCATCACACACAGCACGTCGTGCCCGTCGGCGATCGCGTCCACGACGTCACGTTGGCCCGCACGAAATTGGGTCAAACCAAAGCGAGCAAGTAACACACCAGGATCAATGGGTTTACCCGACTGGGTTTTACCGGACGAAACGGATCGTGAGATTGCGGGTCCGGGCATAGTACTTAGAAAAAGAACGGGGGATACTCATTGTCGCGTTGATTATAGGGTAGCATCGGCACTTCATCGAGAACGCCCAAACTCGTTTGCACCCGTTCACGTTTTTTACCGGCGAGGAATTGTCAAAATGGATACCGAAGCGACTTACGTTTGCGATTCTTGTGGCGAAGAAATCGTGATTCCGTTGGATCCCTCCTCGGGGACACGTCAGGAATATGTCGAAGATTGCCCGGTTTGCTGCAACCCGAATGTGATTCACGTCGATTGGCTCGATGATGAAGCCAGGGTTTGGGCAGAACCAGAACAAGACCATTTTTAGGAATTTTTGATGCGATTGTGGACCTCGTTTCTTCCCAGTTTGAACCTCATCGACGAAACGACCGACACCGCCGTCGTGATCGACATTCTGCGCGCCACCACCGTCATGACTGTGGCGTGTGCCAATGGTGCCAGCGAAATCACAACCACCTGCGACGTCCAGACGGCTCGCGACTTGGCAAATGCCACGACTCCTCGACCACTGCTGTGTGGGGAACGAGCATGTGTTCCGATTCGTGGCTTTGATTGCGGTAATTCGCCAGCCGAATATTCGTCAAGTAAAGTCAACGGACGCCATCTCGTCGTGACCACCACCAACGGCACCAAAGCCATCCAAGCAGCTTCGCTAGCAAAAGAAGTCATTTTGGGCAGCTTCTTAAATCAGCGCGCAGTCGCCGAATCCCTCGATCCGAATGCTAGCATTGCCCTCGTCTGCGCAGGCACCGATGGTCGTGTGAGCATGGAGGACGTTTTGTTTGCCGGTGCCTTGGTCAGCGATTTTCAATCTCGATCCGATCACCGCGACCTCCCTTCGTTGGAACTTAATGACGAATCACGGATCGCATGCCAGCTATGGCGATCTCGGTTCGGTCCACAAACGGGCGAAAAAGCGGTCACAGCGACTGACCCCACCGCTTTGGCAGCATGTTTGGCGGAATCGCACGGGGGGCAAAATTTGATCCGCGCAGGATTCGAGGACGATTTGCTTCGATGTGCTCAAGTGGATTCGATTTCGGTGGTGTCTCGCCGCATCGCGACCCGAGCTGAAGCGAGCATTTTTGGTTGCTAAAGAGGTCAGGACACTGGGGACACGAGAGGCGGGGGCACAACAGGCAAGGAGCAGGGGGGGTGCGATCTCGGCTAGAACAACTTGACCGCACCGCCGCGGTTCTGCTAATTCCCAATCATCGGTGAAATAGCGTTTCCTCCCACGTCTTAATCCTACAAACGGTCCTGAGTCCAAGGTGGCTGATAAAAAGGCGGATCAAACTGTAACCAGCGCTCCCGTGGTGACTCGCGACAAGATCACCACCGCGCTGATGGGAGTTGCTGCTGCGGTTGCAATCCTCGGCTTCGGCGTCGTTTTTTCGGTTTGGTTTGGTAACGGTCCTCTAGACGAGATCGAAACTCTAAAAGTCGCCTCGCGCGAATATATTGCTGGCAATCCGATTATCGCCAGCAAGCTTGCCAAATCCGTGGATCTGGGCGAACCATCGCCATCGGACGAAGCAAGCGAAACAGCCGCGTCGGACGAACAGGAAGGCGATGAAAGCAAGCCCACCGACAAACTTGCCGATTGGCGAAAACTGCGTCAGTTCCTGATTAGTGCCGGGGAAGTGATTCGCGCCCGCGATCTGGATGACATTCGCGAGCGACGCGAAATCTTGATTGCCGCCATCCCCGATTTCAAAAGGGCTGTCGAGGAAGGACTGCCGCTCGGACGCGAAGTCGAAGGCAAACGACTGCTCGCTGAATCCTATTTTCAACTAGGCGAATTCGAACGCGCAGCGGTTCTCTTTGAGCAACTGGTCAAATTAGACCCTACGTTACGTCGAGAGCTATTGCCGCTATTGGCCGATACTCATCTTCGATCCATCGATCCTAAGCCCGAGATCGCATTAGCGACAATCGACGAAATCCTCAATGACAAAACGCTCCGGCCTGAACAGCGTTTCGAAGCGAACTTAATCCGTATCGATGCATTGACGCGATTGGCTCGTTACCCCGAGGCCGAGGCGGCTATCGAAATCGGAAAACAATCGATCGCATCCGCGGACGTGACCAAGCAAGCTTCTTACATCGATTACCTGCATCGTTTTAAGTTGTCAAAAGGGATCGTTCAAATTAGCAAGGCGATCTCGCGTTACGGCAAACAACCGGTCAACCCCACGGACGAACGCGATGAGGTGATTGCAGAATTATCACCAACGATGATGGATTTATTGGACCTGCAGCGCGAAGCCTCGCCACAGATCGCGGCGGAGGCACGAATTTGGTCGGGACGAGCTTACCAATGCCAAGGGATGCCTGATCAAGCTCTATCGCAGTGGACTGCGACACGACAACAGCGTCCTTTTGGTGGTGCCGCAATCATCAGCGGTTTAGAAGAGATCGAGCAGCTCGCAGCCTTAGGCATGGGTGTCGAACTGCTGCAGACGATTCGTTACATGATGCGTGAAATGGGTGATTTGCGAGGGTTTGATCCCAGCATGGTTTCGCTTGTCGAGTTTCGTCGACGGCTGATTGCCGCGTTGGAAAAACTGCGTGATCAATCGGCCTATCAAGAAACGATTGACGTAGCTCGCAGTCTGCCGCCCATCTTCACTCGTTCCGCAGCGCTCATGCAAGAAGGCATTACGTTTCGCGAATGGGCTGAAAACACACTACGCAGTGGCGTTCAGATGAACGGAGAAATCGCTCCTGGAATTGCTTCGCTCTCGCGACGACGCTATCGCCATGCTGGTGACGCGTTTGCAGAAGCAGCAAAGCTTGACTTTGATACCCCACGCTACATCAAGACTCAGTGGGCGGCGATCGATTCCTACCAACAAGGCCGCCATTTTGAGCGGAGCATTCGCCTGCTACGGCCCTACCTTCGTTACGAAGAACGCCAGCGACAGCCACGCGGATTGGTTGCGATGGGACGTGCTTTATTAGCAGAAAACAACCCCACCGGTGCAATCGAGGCATTGGAAACCGTAATCGCCGAATTTCCGCGTGATCCACTTCGCTACGATTCACGACTGTTGATGGCAAAAGCTTATTCAGAAATAGGCGAAATCGAAACGGCACGCGCGTACTTGATCGACAACCTTCAGGACGGCGAGTTGACACCGCAGAGTCCCGCTTGGCGAGATTCGCTGTTCACGCTCGCCGAGATTCTTTATCAAAAAAGTTATGAGAATCACTTAATCGCTGAACACGCAGATCCGCCGGAGCGTGCAAAGTTACTGCAGCAGAACCAACCGATTCTCGACGCAGCCATCCGTCGACTTGACGAAGCGGTCTTGCGTTACCAGCCCTCACCTCGCGCAGACGCCGCAGCCTATCTGGCCGCACGCTCGCACGTCTTGGCAGCCCAGTGGCCTCGATTGGAGGCTCAATCGACGGACATCCTTGATGCCGCGCGGCGAGCCATGCGAACCAAAGTCGAGGCGGAATTGAATGCGGCACTGACTGGCTTTGCGGACCTAAAAGAACGAATTTTGCGGCGTGAAGAAGAACAAGATTTAACGAACGACGCAAAAGCACTGCTGCGAAACTCGATGATGGCGGAAGCCGATACACTCAAGGAAATGGGACGGTTCGAAGATGCTGCAACCGCCTACCGCACAATCTCGCTGCGATACATGAACCGCCTTGGAAGCCATCCTCGGCCAAGCACGCTGCGTCCGCAAACTCGGTCGCTCGCGCGAAGCGGACCTGTTGATCCGGCAAGCTAGCGTGGTGCTGCAACAAATCCCCCCCGCACTGGACAACGAATTCCAACGCACGACCCGATACGACCGCGCGGGATGGGAAAAAATGATTGCCTGGATGACGGCGGGAATGCGAGACCCTGGCGGCGGCGTTTAAGCAATTTGTAATAAGCATTTTGTAATAAGCCATTCGGCATGCGACATGACAAACGTCTTGTCTGCCTCGAACAATCACAACGAACACGGAGCACTAACGACATGAACGGTGACGAACTTGCAATCTTGGTCCAACAGCGGCACGCGGCAGTCGTCGAACTGGTCGAACTCGGACGTGCTCAATTGGATGCCGTCCAATCAGGACGCATGAACGAGTTGATGCAACTGCTGTCGCAGAAACAACAACCGCTTAGTACTTTGGGCGAACTATCCAAACGACTGCATACGGCAATCGGCGACGACCCCGACACGCGACGATGGGCGTCGAGCGAAATGCGGGGCGAGTGCCGCGTTCAGCACGAGCAAACCGAATCGATGTTGCTTGATCTGATGCAGATTGAAAGCGAATGCGAACAACAACTGACAAAAAATCGCAGCGTCATCGAAGATCAAATCCGTCGTAGTGACGGAGCCAAACAAGCGAATCTCAGCTACGCAAAATCGACTCAAGCTGAGGCGACCTGCGGTGGATCCCTCGATTTATCAAGTCAGTAACGGGTAACGCAACGAGAGCATCCATCTTAGGAACCTTCAATATTCCTAGTGCCGCCGAGCGACCCTCGTCACTGTCGGGCGAGTGAGTTTCGAGGTTGCGTTTCGGGTGATGACTTTTCGAAACCGAAAACTCACCAGAGGTAAACCAGCGGCAATGCTCAGGCAACACAGGTCGTCTCTGGATTGCGTGTTTTCTTGTTGCCGTGATCGCGAAATCGATCCGGATTCCACTTGAAATTGGGGTACCTTTCCTGCGCCGCACGCAACGGCGAGTAGCCGTAATACTTGGCAAACAACCAACTGCCGCCGGACCGCAGAAAGTGAACTTCCCGAATTTGGTACCAATCTTTTGGGGACTTATAAAACAACTCTTTGCCTAACCATCGAAGATACTCTTTTCGATTCTCGGCATCCTCCCAAAATCCGCTGGGTGTGTAATGAAACAGCCACGGCTTCCAATGGAAAGTCGGCAAATACTCAAGCACCATTCGGTAGATCGATCCACCACACATGGTCAGCGGCGTGACGCCGTAATTGTCCCGAATGTTTTGTACGGTAACGCCATACCATAATTCAGGGGTGCGGATTTTGAGTTTGAACGCAAGCCAATCCATGTAGCGATGACGGTTCTCAGCAGAGCACCAGAACCCTTGAGGCACGGTTTCGAATCTCCATTCCTCTAGCTGCATCAGCGGCTTGAATTCTGCTAAGGCTGTCGCAACGCTGCACCCATAGTAATTGTTCAGCAACCCCAAGCCACCATGACGGGTAAAGTCGTTCTTAGTCACTCCGTACCAGTCTTCTTTACCGCGAATCCCCAATTTTTTCTCAAGCCAAAGCATGAACGCACGTCGATTCTCGGCTTTCTGCCAATACCCATTCGTCGCTCGCGAAAACAACCATGAGTGCCAAGTCCGTCGCGGCATAAATTCTCGCACCGCATTCTGTGGCGAGTCACTGTAATAAGACGCTAACAACCCACCGCCATAATTCTGCTTAAAGTGCTTCTGCTGGATCCCATACCAGTCATCGGGCTTCGTATATCCGAGTTGCTCTCCGAGCCAACTCATGTAGGCGAGTCGGTTTTCGCAAAGATCCCAGAAACCATGTGGAACACGCCCCAGCGTCCAAGGCTGACTCTTGCTTTTTCGCATAAAGTTCTGACTCCTATTCGCAACTCGCCTGTCGCATCCAGTTAACCTGAAATCAACACGGACTCTGCGTTCGGATGAACACTGCCGATTGGGACGTAGGAAGTAAAACCTTCAGAAATCGCTTCATTGAAGCGACGTCCCCATATCTTATGTGCAGAGTTGCTTGATTGATGAGTTTAGGATCCGCACTCGAAAAGACCCGATCACCGGGCTACGGAAACATCGCGTCCAATCGGACCCGATTGGGGGGATTGTAGACAATTTAACCATCCATTGCAATTACGAAAAAACAAAGCTGCCTTTGTTTGGTCGCAATACCTTAATGCCACAAACTCTGGCTGCCCCCCATCGCAGCTTTACTGCAAGGCAGCCTGACACAATCTTTCCGCTTTCAGGTTAACAACCACGCAACGGAACCCCAGAAAATTCGACAAATGATGCGTGTTCCTTTGGCCACCAAACGCTTGGGGCATTCGGAAATGCGAACGGTGATTCGGACGCGATTACTCTGGCCCCGCCGATGTCGAACTTTCGATCGAACCATTGAGATTCCCCGACTCGCTGGGTTTCGATTCGCTCGAAACCGAAGCGACCGGAATGGCTGCGACGGATTCTGACTTGGCTCTCGCGGGATCTTCCGAAGCGGGTACCCGCGATGTTACATCCGACTCGCTGACCGCCGCATTGGCAACACCTGGCAACACGAGTGTTTTTTTGCGTGCAAAGCCACGCAGTACGACATAGAAAACAGGAGTCAAAAACAAACCAAAGATGGTCACGCCCAACATGCCACTAAACACGGCGGTTCCTAAAACGCGGCGCATTTCAAATCCAGCACCCGTGGCGATCAACAAAGGAATGACTCCCAAGATGAACGAAAACGCCGTCATCAAAATCGGACGCAGCCGCAGTCGACACGCATCGATCGCTGCCTGAAACCGATCCTTGCCAGCATCTTCTTCGGCCTTGGCGAATTCCACAATCAAAATCGCGTTCTTACACGCCAAACCGACCAACACGATAAAACCAATCTGAGTCAAAATGTTGTTTTCCATGCCTCGGAACCAAACACCGATAATTGCAAACAGCAAACACAATGGCACGATCAAAATGATCGCCAGCGGCAACAGCCAACTTTCATATTGGGCCGCCAGTGCAAGGAAAACGAATAACACCGCAAGCGGGAACAGGAACATGATCGTGTTTCCAGCCTGACGCTCCTGGAACGCGAGTTCCGTCCATTCAAAACCAAAGCCCGGAGGAAGATTGACCGCCGCAAGCTCCTCCATTGTCGTCAGCGACTGACCGGTACTGAATCCGGGAACCGTGCTGCCATTGATGTCGGCAGCCGGATACAGATTGTATCGCACCAAACGATCGGGACCGGCAATTTGCTTTAGTTCGACGATCGAACCGAGCGAAACCGAGGCCCCGCGAGCACTGCGAGTCCGCAAACGCAGAATGTCACTTGGCTCATCTCGAAACTCCGGCTCGGCTTGCGCCGTCACTCGGTAAGTACGGCCAAGAAAATTGAAATCGTTGACGTACAATGACCCCAGATAAACCTGCAGCGCCTCGAACACGTTGTTCACGGGCACGTCCAGCATCTCGGATTTATCGCGATCCACGTCAGTGTAGATCTGTGGCACACTAACACGCAGATTGGAAAACGCCTGAGAGATTCCGGGTTGCTGGTTGGCTTGAGCGACCATCGTTTCTGTCACCTGATTCAACACGTTGGTGCCGGCACCTCGGCGGTCTTGAATATACATTTTGAATCCACCTCCACGACCGATACCTCGTACCGGCGGTGGCGGAATCACGAAAATTTGAGCCTCGTTGATGCCCGAAACTTTGTCTCGCAAATCGGCGACAATTGCATCGATCCCGCGACCGCTTGCTGCTCGTTCTTTTGCATCTTTAAGCGGCAAAAACGTCACCGCCGCATTGGGGCTGATCGTAAACGTCGATCCCGAAAGCCCCGCGATTCCCACCGCATGGGCGACTCCGTCAATGCTGCCGCCAAGCTCGGCGACGCGGCGGGTCACTTCGTCGGTCCGGGCCAGCGAGGCACCGTCGGGCAGTCGAATGCTAACGATCACGTAGCCCTGGTCCTGCTGCGGAATGAAACCTTTGGGGACCATTCCAAAGCTGTACCAAGTACAAATCAGCAATCCAGCATACAGCAGCAATGAAACCGTAGTCATCCGTACAATTCGTGCGACGATACCAGCATAAATGTTACTGGTCACATCGAAAAAGCGGTTGAACAGTCGAAAGAACCAACCGAAAAAGAAGTCGCCGACTTTCGAGATGCCGTGCTTCTTCGCGCCTTTGGGTTTTAACAACAACGCACATAGTGCGGGGCTGAGCGTCAGTGAGACGAAGGTTGAAAAGGCAGTCGAGATCGCGATCGTGAGTGCGAATTGCTGATAGAACTGGCCGCTGATACTGGGGACGAAGATGGTCGGAACAAAAACCGCGATCAACACCAATGTTGTCGCGATCAACGCCGATCCCACTTCGTCCATTGCTTTATGGGTGGCCGCGCGTGGCGACATGCCATCGGCAATCAACCGCTCGACATTCTCAACGACGACAATCGCATCGTCCACCACAATCCCAATCGCCAGCACCAATCCAAACAACGACAACGTGTTCAGCGTGACACCAAGACTTTGCATCGCGGCAAAGGTGCCGATCAACGAAATCGGAATCGCGATCACGGGAATAATGGTTGGCCGCCAACCATGCAAGAACAGAAAGACCGTCAGCACCACAAACGCCGTCGTGATGAACAGCGTGTTGAAAACTTCCGAGATCGACTCTTCCACAAAGTCGGTCGGGTTGTAGGCGATCTCGTACCCGATGCCCTCGGGAAAATCGTCGGCCATCCCGGTCATGGTCCGCTTCACTTCCTCGGCCGTATCGACTGCGTTGGTTCCTGGTCGCTGGTACACAAGCACCGCGATCGCCGGTTTGCCGTCCAGATAACTGAGCCGCGAATAGTCCTGCGCGCCCAACTCAATTCGCGCCACGTCACTCAACCGCGTGACCCGGCCGTCGCTGCCACGTTTGACAATAATATTGCCAAATTCGTCCGGTCCCTGCAAA
>CAXBHV010000020.1:0-16604 GCA_963974855.1 uncultured Rhodopirellula sp.
CGCCGCGAGCTCTTTGCGGTTTTCACGTTCACGGCGATCCAGGAATCGCGTCAGCGTGCCAAGGAAGTGAACCAGCATGCCGAGCGCGGTGATGCTACAGGCGACGTAGGGAATCAGCCAACCTGAATTGCGGACGACTTGAATTCCGGTCATCTCTTTGCCGCCGGGAAGTGGCGTGTAGTTGGATTGATAAAACGTTTCGCCACGATAGCGAAGCGGATTGTTCATCCACACGCGGTCTTTGCGGTCTTCGCCGGTTTCCGTATCGATGATGCGGATGAACGACGAGTAATCTCGCGGCGTGTCACTGCCGCTCCAGTTCACGCGGCGAACGTCTTCGAGTTGTACCCAATACGGTTTCACTTCACGATGAAAACGCAATCCGATGTCATAGCTTTTCTCATTCACCGTAAATGAATCGAAGTCATCTTTGACCGGTTCACCGGGGATCAACATTTCGCGATCCGAGATGACTTGGCTCACCAAGTGTGTCGCGATCGATTCGCCCGATGCCTTGTCGATCAGTTCGACGTAAGCCGACGGAACATTGATCGCTCCATCGGTGCCGCCCGCCTTGGTCACGGGGATGGCTTTGACTTCCAATCCGATCCCGGCGGTGGCGATGTTGTCTTTCTCGTCGGCTTGTTTGAGCGTTGAGTTGGGGAAGTACTGGATCACTTTGACGTTGACCGGAAGCGTCTCGTCTTCGATCAGCGAACCTGATGCTGCGGCTTGTTGCAAACGACTTGCAGGGATTGCGATAATGTTGTCGATGTCATCGAGCCGTTCGATAAAGGTCAATTCGGCCGCATCCAGATTGATCAACGTGTTGGTCGATTCGCCTTCGACCAGACTGAGACGTTGTTCAAGTTGGCGGTCTCCAAAAGCAAATTGGCCTACCATCAAGAGTCCCACACCCAGGTGCAACAGTACGTTGCCGCCTTGTTTATTAAACACCAGCAGACAGCCTGCCAGTAGCAGTCCGCCGACGCCTAAGCCTTTGGTCAATTGCCAAACAATCCGCAAACCGGGATCGCCGATGCGGAAATCGTAGAACAAGGCTGCTAATAGAACCAGCGTTAATAGTCCGCCTAGTTGGTAAAGCAACATTGCGATTTTCGCGTTGCGAACCTGAGTTCCCCAGGCGACAGCGCCGGCCGCCAGCAATCCCAGACCGACTAACACACAAACCCAAAGTGCGTCGTACGAAATCGGAGGCGTGCCTTGCAGTCCGTCGTCGTTGTGTCCAGCCAACACGACGAATCCGGTGGCGATAAAACCGGCAATCAAAAATCCAATACCCAGCATCAACTTTGAGCCGCTGGCGTTGATCTTAAAACGCGTGATTTTTGCCGCGACCAAATTCACCATCAACATAAAACCGATCAACGCCCCGCCGGGGAACGGGATCTTGCCCGGCAATGGCTCGCTATGACGATAGAACGCTTGCGGGACAAAGTCATCGAAGTGCAGCATCGCGACCCACGACAGAAAGTATCGCTGCTTCACCTCTAACATGTTCATCTCGTCTTGGGCGAGCGTGCCCACCAGGACGATGATCAACGACAACGCGAACAGCGTCACGGTCAATTTCAGCGAACCGAGCCAACGCAACGTGACATGACTAAACTCGCCGAAGGAATCTTCGGTCTGATGATCGATGTATTGGGAATGCGTGGTGGTCGTAGCCATAATTTTGATGATGAGTGAGGTGGGGGGAGAGGTGGGCGAGCGTTTCTTCGTGGTTCGGAACTAACGACGAAACGTCAGTGCTCATCCATTGATTTTACACTGCTAGAGCTTGATCGATTCCAGGAACGACTTGATTGCCTCGGATTCGGCGGTCACTGTTTTCGCAGGGCCCGTCATTTTGATGAACAAACTGAACCCTTCATCCAATGGGACAATGGTGGCGTCGATCGCGGTACCTGCTTCGGGGTCTGTACCTAATAGTAAGAACCGTTGGCCATCTCGACCATCAATTTTGACTTTTTCAGCGTCTTCGAGAGCTTTGTCGACGACTTCGTCTGCAACACCTTCGGGACGGATTTGGCCGAGCCAGCGAGCAACGTTGCCACGCAGGTCGCCACCGGCAGGAATAACCGTCAGTTCGGCTTCGGCATCTTCGGGGCCGACGTTGAACGCTGCCATTCGCATGCTGGACATTCGCCCATCACGCCAACCTTCGGGACGATCGTACTTCAAACGCGAAGCAGGACTTTCCGACGAAGCACTGTTGTCGGTGTCGGCCGCAGGTGTTTTCGTAGCCGAAGAACCATTCGCCATCGGGCCGCTGGCCACGCCGCTATGAATATCGTCGTTGGGCATCTCACCAAGAGGCATTTGGCCACGAGCCATCCCACCCATCATCGGCGGTGAACCGCCACTTGATTTGCCAACGATATCGACCCAAACCGCAGGTCCGTCGCCGGATTCAATTTTCAGCGGCTTGCCGCTCGCCCATTTTTCGGACGAGGGAGCCAGGCCGATTTGGCCTCGCCAACGATTGACATTCATCGCCACTTCGGCATCCCAGTCGGCTTGTTTTGGGAGCGACGACACGCTGATGTCGAGCTGCTTGTCGGGCGTGTTGACGTCGATCGAGGCAAACCGCATCGGTTTGGATCCACCGAGCTGCCAACCGTCTGGTAATTCGTCGAGCACAGGTTTGTCGTCCTCGAATTGGATCGACTCGACAAACTTGCGAAAATCATCTTCAATGATGGCAACTGCTTTCTCGGGAGCCGCCGTGATCTTGAAGAACCAAGTTTGATCGCCTTTAGGAACCATCGCCGCCAACATGCGGTCGTTACCGGTACGAAGTTGCTCAGGCACCTTGGTCGGCACCGAGTAGGTCACGATCGGATCGGTTTTCTCGCAACCGGTCACGACGGCTAGTAGTAGCACGACGCAGGAGATCGCCAAGTATCGTTGTGCGAAAAAGCGGGAGGTCCGCAACATGTCTGCCATCAGAATCCTGGAGCTGGCTATAGGGGTGGGGCGAAACGGGGGATCGCTGCATTTTGCAGCTCCAGCCCGACTAGGTACGAACCCATGAAGGTAAGGTGCCCCCACTGAATTAGAAACCCCGCAGGCTTTTGTTTCGTACCCACGATTCTAACGTGCGGCGGCGTCCAGGGGCAGCGGAATTTTCCACCGATGGAGGTGCGAATCGACGATCACACCGGTGAGTCTAGATTGCGGCTCACTGCGGTGCCCACCGCGATACCTAGGTGCATTCTCTGTGTTTCGCCGCAAAACACAGCTTCGCAAGCCAAATTGGGTGGCTAATGCGTCTGAACCTGAACCATCAAGGCAATCGCCTCGATACGGTTCCGATCTCGATTTGCCTGCGACAGCATGTCACGTCGGCAAACGCTCTTAAACGGCCGCGATCCGCAGCCAGTCCGCGTCTACCAGCCCATCAAGCTGATTAGCGAATCGGTCAGCGAGCTAACCGGGGCGGATGGTTCGCTGTAAGTCCACATGTTGCGAAGCAAATCGGTCATCAACATCCCGCCGAGGCTCAGTACGCCAATGATCATCACCAACGTCAAGCACTGCAGCAGGGTGAAAGGAACCTCATAAGTGCTAACCGCAGACGCCCCGGTGGCGGTCTTGGTTCGCTTGGATGTCGAGGCGATACCGACTCCTTCAGCCGCGACTTCTTCCTCTTCGACAAATCCTTCTTCGACCGGAGCCGCTTCGGCATCAAACGCATCGGCGTCGCCAAATGCGTCGCCACCAAATTCCACAGGCTCGCCGATCAACTCGGAATCTTCGACTTCGATCACCTGAGAATCGCTATCGATTTCGGACTCTAATCCGATGCCCGATGGGGACAACTGGAATTCTTCGTCGGCTTGGAAATCGACCATCGATCCATCGCCGCCGACACCCGACGCACTACTTCCCACACCACTGCCATGCGAGACTTCGGCACCCAGGTCCAATGCCGAAACACTGCTGCCGGCTAGATCAAGTGGTTCACTTTCGAGTGATAGGCCGCTATCCGAAGGGCTCATCAAATTAATACCGCTGTCGCCAGCAACCGACAGATCGTGTTCGGCGCTATCGATGACAAGATCGTCATCGTCGTCGGCAATCAGCAGGTCGTCATCATCGTCAAGCGACAAAGCATCATCGCCGCCGGGAATCACGGCACCCGAACTGAGGGCGCCAAGTCCGAGACTGCTGCCTAATCCAGAGGATGCAAGCAAGTTTTCGCTGTCGCCCGAGATCAATCCGCTGCCACCTTGTTCGGCGCCAAGCAGATCAAGTTCACTCAAGACATCGCCACTGAGGCCCATTGCGGAAGCCTTGCCGCCGGCGGCGGGCGAGTCAAGCTCGTCCATCAACTCCAAACTGCTCACGCCGGATGTTCCCAGATGGGAGCCTCCTTTGGATGCCGACGCCAGATCATCATCGATCATATCGAGTCCGCTGTCCTCGTCACCGATGACAATGTCGTCACTGTCTTCTTCGCTAATGGGGGCAAAGCTAAGGTCGCTTCCCTCTTCCAATCCGCTGCCAACGATCCCGCTGCCTAGATTGATGCCGGAGTCCGACGCCAACACGTTGGTCGGTTCCGAATCCAATAGTTCTTTGAGTTCCGCGTCGGTGACCGGGCCGGTGCTGCCAGCATTCGGCTCGATCGACAAATCAATTTGTGCCGAGTCGTGGGTGATCGCGGGTTCCTCAAGACTCAATTCGCCCGAGTCAATCTCGAGCATGTCTTTCTTGATTTCGATTTCGCCATCGTCCTGGCCAATATCGGAAAGATCGCCCAACAGGTCGTCGCTGTCGCTGGCCACCAACGCGACGTCGCTGCCGATATCACTTCCGTTGGTGATCAGGTTCACGTCGCTGCCAGCACCGCTGGTGGATCCTTCGATTCCGAGCTCGACATCGCTGCCGCTGCCGTCGCCCACATCGGCGTCATCGCCACCGATGATGTTGGTACCGCTGCTGAGCGAAAGCCCCGATCCAACATTCATGTCGCTAACCAAGTCGCCCGAGCCGCCAAGCATGTCGCCGACGTCTAGATCTGCGAGCTCATCGGCAAGTCGAGAGATTTCGTTCTCAGGGAATTTCCAGCTCGCTCCATCGCGGAATCCTCGGACTTCACCTTGGCTACGAAGTTCGACCAAGCGTTCGGTGGGAATGCCTAGCTTTTTCGCAGCGTCTTCGAGGGAGAGATAATCGGCCATGTGTGTTCTTTGGCTCCGGTAAATCGCAGTGCGAAATTCAGGATGGCGAAAAGGGACAAGCGGCCTGAATTGCTACAGACCGGTCGGAAACTGTTGAATTGTGGGTTACGACTAGACGCCCATTGTGCCTCAAATTGCCTAATTTACTACTTTTTCCCCTTATTCATTTGCCGAATTTCTTCGGGTAAGGGGGAAGTTGCGTTCAGCTGAAGCGAAAAGTCCGCGTCGATCGGGCGGCTGCTGACCAGCCGAATCGTTCCCGATCTATCAATATGATACACAGCCATCCAGGATTTTCCGGTATCGATTAGCGTAATTGTCTGACTTCCCGAGCCGTCAGAATGGGAAAAACCGATCATGTCGCCTGCCGCACCCACCTGATAGGGGCGAGCATTGGCTTGGCCAATCACCCCTAACACCTTCTCTGACTGGGCTGAAGAGACGTTTTGCTCCGCAAATTGCCCGTTTTCAGGTGAATCAGGTAGCATTTCCGTCGGGGGGTATCCGGCGGGAGACTGACTGAACACGAATGATGTCGCTGCAATCACCACGCTGCTGAACAAAAAAATTCGGAGCGGCAGTTTTGCTTGCAAACGCTGCAAAAACTCGCTCGGTGAGAGGATCGAGGCAATCTTGGGGCGGTTTGGCATCTTCCTCGCCTGATGTTTTGATGAGGGTTTCATTTGCTTTTGGGCAGCCGCGAGACGGTTTCGGGCCGTGGTCATCCTAGTGCTTTGGTGCTGCAGATTGTAGTCCGACCGCAGGGGGCCGCCGTTACAGAGCGTCCGGCTTAGAAAAAAACTAACCCGAATCGCATGCGCGTCGGGTAGGACGGTGATGGCTCGGCGGCCTCGTAAATAATGCGGCTTTCTAAGCCGGACGCTCACTTTAGCTGTTCGCGGCTGGCAAAATCTATCGATTGGGTGAAGTGGCATGGTCGAAACGGTCGATCCTTTTGTAATGAGTACCGCATTCGTGCGCGCACTCGTATCGTCGAGTGATCCATCGTCGACGATATCTCAGAATCGCTATTGGCAAGTTGAACTCAACCATCGAGGCTCGAGTCGTGAACCGCAAGCAAAACGACGCATCCCAGCATTCACCGAAACCCATGTCCTCCGGCGGCATGGGGTGGGGCGCACTGGGAATCGTATTTTCCGGAATGCTCTACGCCGTAATCTATCTGACGGGCTGGGCACCGCTGGAACGCTATTTTCTCGGGCATCCCGTCGCAGTCGCCGCCACCGTGCTGTTTTGTGTCGCGGCCGCGGTACTGCTTGGCAAATTTTGTCAGACCTCGGTCCAGTGGAACATGCTGTCGGCCATCCGAGACGAAGATCTAACCCCCGGTGGACCGAACCGCACGCTTGCCGAACGATGGCGTAAAAATCACGATGCCGGACATGTTGCCAGCAATTGGTTGGCACAATTGCGAGAATTGCCGATTCGCTTTCGCTCCAGTTTGATGATGCGCCGGTTAGAAGAATTGCTAACGCGTCAAAGCCAACGCGGCAGCAGCAAAAACCTCTCCGATGACTTGCGTGAACTTTCTGGTCGCGATGCGGATGCCGCTTACGATTCGTTTGGCTTGGTTCGCATTATCGTTTGGGCGATTCCAATGTTGGGATTCCTCGGTACGGTGATCGGGATTACGCAAACGCTCGGCGGTCTCGATTTTGCCGACGGGACAGCTGCTGTTGACCGACTCAAAAGCGGTTTGTACGTCGCCTTTGATACCACTGCACTTGGTTTGGTGTTATCAGTGGTCGCTATCTTTTTGCAATTTCCAATCGAACGCAGCGAGCAGCGATTGTTGTCGGTGATTGACGCTCGTGTTGGACATTTGGTCTCGGAGTCGCTGCCAAGCGACGAAGCGGCGGACAACCAAGTTGCGATGATTACCGATCTGTGCGAGGGCATTCGCATCGCCATCGCGACCTCGATCGAATGCCAATCCAATTTGTGGCGGCAAACGATCGACGAGGCAAAAGATCATTGGAAGAGCGTGCATGAAAGCGACTCGAACAAGATTGCGGAGGCGTTTGACACCACGCTTCGGCCGGCGCTGAAAGAGCACGCCAGCGTGTTGGATGATTCGGCTCGTTTAGCCAGCGATCGTTGGGAACAGCAATGGCAAATGTGGCTGGATGCGACGTCGCACCAGACCAAGTTGATGACCGTTCATCAGGAATCGCTGCAAAACCAATACACATCGCTCGCTGAACTAAACGAGCGAGCCAGTGCGGTGACGTCGATGCAAAAATCGATTGATGCAAGCCTGCGTCAATTGAGCGAAACGAATTCTGCGATCGACCGCAGCATTCAAACGTCGGCGGGTGATGGAATGGCCGATGCGATGCGAGTGCTTGCTCGTGCCGTGGACGTTCTGACCACGCGGTTGCCTACCACGTCAAGTGCCTCGGTTGCTGCACCCGCGACGATGTCGGAACAACGCATGGATCAGTCCCGTATTGATCAGGCTCACAGTGATGGAAAACCTGTTCTTGGTTCGCACAAAGTAAGGCGCGCAGCATGAGTGGGCGAGGTCGCCAACAAATTTCGCCGACCTTGTTCCCCTTCCTTGCTGTTCTTGTTTGCACACTGGGTACGTTGATCCTGTTTCTGGCTCTCGTTGCTCAAGATTCAACGCAAAAAGTAAAACGGCAAGTCGAGGAAGAGGCCAAGGCACAAGCGAACGTGGCACAATCCGAAGCGGATGCGTCTGCCGACGGTGGACTGACCTCTGCCGCGGTCAAATCGATGATCGCGGAGGAAGAATTCCGCGTCTCGCAGCTGGTTTCGTTCCGCGATGCCCAAGCCGCCGACGTGGAACAGCGTCGCGATCAGTTGACGCATCTCGAGGATCACTTGCGCCGCATTCGTGATGAGTTGAAACGACTCAGCGATGAAGTCAAGCAAGCGACCGGCGAAGAAAAAACTGTCGAAATCGACGGAGCTGCGGTTGCTGAGTTGCGCAAACGGTTGCAAGCCGAGGAAGAATCACTGGTTGAACTCAAACAGCGTGTGCAAAGCAAGGCACCCCGTATCGTGATCGTCCCCCACAAGGGTCCCAACGGTACCGATCGTCGGCCCATTTATCTAGAGTGCACCGGGCAAGGACTGGTGATTTGGCCAGAAGGTTCGGTTATCCCCATGAAGGGACTTCGAGACGCCGACAGTGGTGCCAATCCACTCGACGAGACGTTGCGTATCGTCCGTCATCATGTGATGCAGAACTACGGCGATACCACGCCCCCCTACCCTTTGCTTGTTGTGCGGCCTGACGGTTACGCCTCGTATCATTTGTCGCGCCGAGCGCTCGGCGATTGGGATGATCAATTCGGAGTGGAGTTGATCCCCGACGAAATTGAACTGGCGATCCCGAATCCGGATTCCAACTTGAGGAACCGGATCGATGTGGCGATTCAATCCGCGATGGCTCGGCAACGCAGCGTGGGAACACGCGAGCAGATTGCGTTTGGGGAAAAGCGAACTGGGAAACCTCGTCCGCTATCCGCAAAAGATCTTGACATGCAAGCTCAGTCGCACGGGTTTGAATCGGTGCGAGGCGTTCCGACAAACGGGTGGGACCTCAGCAAGGCGTCGCCTTACAAAGTCGATCGTTCGGGCCAATCACAACGCCGCAGTGCGAATATTGACCCCCAGGGAAGCGAATCCAATCAGGCTGCAGCGATTAGTGGCCGCGAACTACAGCAACTCGAAGACGAGATGCGGCGAAGTGCGGCGGAAATGCGCGAGTCCGGCGGCGGCGGTGACCGCAGCGCCGAAGCGATGTTGTTAGGCAGCCCCAACGGCAATGACGGGATGATCGACGGTTCGTCCAGTATGACGGCACAAGGCTCGGGTTCGTCGCTGCTTGGTAATCCCGCTACGGGAGCTACAACAGCAGGCAATACATCCGCGGGCAACAAGGCTTCGAATGACCCGCCGAGTTTGCTGGCTCAATCCGGACGCGATCCGAGTATGGGCGACTTCCTAAACCAGTCACACGGCAGACCTGATACAGGAAACGCAGCATCGTCGGGATCCGATGGCATGTCATTGTCGAATCCGTCGGGGATGAATGACGTTTCGGCGTCAGGCTCTAGTGCAAACACGGCTGACGCAAATTCAGGCAAATCCGCAGATCAATCGAACGCCTCAACCGGATTTACGATGCCAAGTGATACAGCATCGAGTTCCGCAGATTCGGGTGGCGGAGATAGCCGAACAGGCAGTGATGCAGACGTGAAGGGCTCAAACGGCGGAACGTCGGGGACACAGTCCTCCGGCCAAGCCTCGGCTTCGGGATCGCCCCAAAGTGGTGCATCCCAAGGCAGTGCAGGTGCCGGTGGCTCGTCGCAACCGCCAGCCGAAGGACAAATCGGTGGCAGTGCACCGCCGCAAAATCCGAATCTGGTCAAGCCAAACAAACGCGACTGGGCGCTGCCGGATTCGGTGGCCCAATCGCGAGGCAACTCGATCGTGCGAACTATCCGCGTCGTTTGTGACGAAGGCCAATTTGTACTGCTCGGGTCAGCGATGAGTGGAGGCACCGAAGTGTTCGGATTTAGCGACAAACCGGTCTCGACCGCGACGCTTGAATTGGCAACGGCCGTACGCGATCGCATTGATCGCTGGGGACCATCATTGCCAGGCGGTCGTTGGTCACCGGTACTCGACGTGGAAGTGATGCCAGGTGGCGAAGCTCGCTTCGAGCAACTTCGCAAATTGATGCAAGGCAGCGGCGTCGAAGTCGTAGGGAAGGTGGCACAATGAGTGGATCCAAACGAAACCGAACGACCTTTGAGCTAGGCCATGATGCTTTTTTGGACATCATCGCCAACCTTGTCGGTGTGTTGATCATTTTGGTGGTGGTGCTCGGCACGCAATCCTCCAAAGTAATCGAAG
Organism: uncultured Rhodopirellula sp.; assembly: GCA_963974855.1. Lineage (GTDB taxonomy): Bacteria > Planctomycetota > Planctomycetia > Pirellulales > Pirellulaceae > Novipirellula. The sequence continues at coordinate 10,122 of CAXBHV010000020.1, forward strand.
AGATCAAGACACAATCCAGTGTCGAAACCGAGCTTGTTCAGGTGGATGATTCCAAGTCACCCGCAAGTGTCGATCAACTCGAAACGCTGGCGAGCTACTCGCTGAGAGCCGCGTCGGCGCAATCCGACTCGGATCGCCTCGAAGCTACGGTGAAACGATTTGATAACGAACTCGAAATTCGCCAGCGGCAACGCGACGCGATGCTCGACTTGTTGACCGAAGCCAAGGCGGCCTGGAAATCCGAGAAGAGTAAGTTCGATAAGGACGCGACTCAACTGGCAGAGCGGAACCGCGAATACGACGAAATGATCAAGCGGATGAACGAACTGCAAGGCGAACGCGAGCGAGTCGAGGGTCAAGAAGCCCCCGTCGTCGCAGTGCAGCATTTGCCCACGCCGATGGCAAAGAAAGCCTTCGGAGATGAAGTCTATTTTCGGCTCAAGGGCAATCTACTGTCGGTAGTCCCGCAAGTAGCATTGTTCAAATCGGTGCGTGATGCCTGCGTGCCCGATTTGCGGACCTCGCGAACGGGATTGATCAAGTCGGCGGTCGGACCGATTCGAGGTTACGTTTGCCGCTTTGTGATGAACAAAGAACAAGAGATGATTCGGATCAATGGTCAGACAGGTATTCGAGCGACCATCGAACCCGTGCGATTGAGTATCGAGACGCTCGAAGAACCGATTGGCCAACCGATCGAAGAGATGATGCGCGACGGAAGTGACTTACATGTCGAGCTCGCCGGTCGCAATCCTGCGACAACGACGGTGGTCGTGTATGTCTATCCCGATAGCTTTGCCGATTTTCGTACTTTGAAAGAGTATTTCTATTCGCGTGGTTTTGCCACCGATGGAAAGCCGATGGAAATGGATGGCGGCATCACCTTCGCCGAAGGTGTTGTCGAACACACGATCGCACAATAGACGATTTGCGTTTCCCGTGATGGATCTTGTTGGGACGTTGATTGAAGTGCTGACGTAGCGGAACTCGTCAAGAGTTTCGGCCACCCTGGAAAACGAAAGTCACGCACGACTTCCGCTACGCTACACCCGGGCCATCGAGATGATTCGCCGCTGACCGCTAAGGTCTTTGATAAATCGCAGATCGCCCAGCGTCGGGGTTACTTCGACAAGTTCTTCACAAAGCTCTGCGATCATCGGGCTGATCTCAATGATCAATCGGCCGCCAATCTCGAGGCGCTGAGGAGCGGTTTCGAGCAATCGTTTGATGATGTCCATTCCATCAATGCCAGCGACGAGTGCTTCGCGAGGTTCATGGTTGCGGACCGTGGGATCAAGCTGCTCGTACTCGGACTCGCTAACATACGGCGGATTGCTGCAGATAATGTCAAACGTTGCAGGTTCGGTGACGGAATCAAACAGATCACTGTGCACGAAGCGAACCGAGTCGGTGACTTTGAGATGTTCCGCATTCCAGGTTGCGATTTTCAACGCAGCCTCGCTAAGGTCGATCGCGGTGATCTCGGCGTTTTTGATGTTTTTAGCCAACGTAATCGCAATCGCACCGCTGCCGGTGCCAACATCGGCAACGCGAATCGGTCGGTCGCTGATCTTCATCGCCTTGGCAACATCGAGTGCTTCGATCACAAGATGCTCGGTTTCCGGACGCGGAATCAAGACATTTTCGTCAACGCGGAAACGCAGCGAGTAGAACTCGCGATAACCGACCAACTGAGCCACCGGAGTGCCTTCGCCACGACGGCGAATCATCTCGCGAAACGCCACACGTTGCTCTTCGGTCGGGACTTCGCTGAACGCAGTGTACAGCTCGATGCGAGCACAATCGCGGGCATGAGCGAGTAAGACTTCGGCATCAAGCCGAGGTGATTCGCTTCCCCGACTTTTGAAAAAGTTGGTAGTCCACTCCAACAGTCGTAGCACCGTCCACGGTTCTTCCTTGGTCTCCGACATGGGGTTTCCTTTTTTGAAAGTCGAGTCAACGCAGCGTTGAAAGCAAAATCGAAGCTACGTTGCAATTAGTCGATCATGTCGCCGCGAAGCTGGTCGCGATCGTAATTAATCATCGCTTCGGTGACAGGAGTTAAATCGCCGGCAATGATTTGATCGAGTTTGTAAATCGTCAAGTTGATGCGGTGATCGGTTAAGCGGTTCTGAGGGAAATTGTAAGTTCGGATACGTTGACTGCGATCGCCCGAACCAATCAGCCCTTTTCGCGTTTCGGCAAGCTTGGCGTCTTCTTCTTCACGCTTCTTTTCGTACACACGTGCCTTGAGAACTCGTAGCGCGCGAGCCAAGTTTTTGTGTTGACTCTTTTCATCTTGGCACTGCACGACGATACCGGTTTCGTGGTGCGTCAAACGAATCGCCGATTCCGTTTTATTGACGTGCTGACCACCGGGGCCGGACGCACAAAATTTATCGACCCGATAATCATCGGGCCTGATGTTGACTTCGACGTCTTCGGGTTCGGGCATGACCGCGACGGTCGCTGCCGAGGTATGGATGCGGCCTTGTGTTTCCGTTTCAGGAACCCGCTGGACACGATGCCCGCCGGACTCGTACGCCAAGTCGCGATAAACGTTTTCGCCCTCCAGCGTCAGCGTGATGTCTTTGAACCCGCCCATTTCGGTGGCGCTATGGTCCATGATCTCGGTCTTCCAACCTTTCGTTTCCGCATAGTGACGGTACATTTCGAAAAGGTCGCGAGCGAACAGAGCCGCTTCATCACCACCGGTACCCGCACGAATTTCCATCACACATCGAGTCCGGTGCGAGTCTTCGCCACCGACGGTTAGGGAGAGCAGATCTTCCCACAGTACTTCGCGGCGTTTGCGAAGCCGTTCTATTTCGACTTCGGCCATCTCACGTTCTTCAACGTCGTCGGCGGCTTCGGCCATCTCCTCGCAACCACGAATCTCGTCGGTCAGCTTTTTGAACTCGCGGTACTTTCCCGCCACCTTTGCCAGCCCGCCGTGTTCGCGTGCCGCTGCACTCATACGTGCTCCGTCGGCAAGCACTTCGGGGTCGGACATTTCGAGTTCAAGCTGCTTGAACCGAGCAAGCTTTTCTTCGAGAGTATCGCGGATCGAACTCATGGGGAGTCATTCAGGAACGAGGCGGAAGTCGGATGGAACCAGCAGAAACGGTCAGTTACACGTATCATAAAAAACAGCCGCACGCGTCCTAAGCGAGGACGGTGCGGCTGGATGTCGTGTTCAGTCGTGACGAAGCTATTTTTTGGCTTTCTTCACTGGCTTCTTCGAAGCAAGGCTGCCGTAGGTTCCTGCAGCAAATTTCTTCTGGAACTTGTCGATACGGCCCGCAGTGTCAACGAACTTCAACTTTCCGGTATAGAAAGGATGACAATCGCTGCAAATGTCGACCTTCAATTCAGATCGTACGCTGCGGGTTGTAAAGGTGTTGCCACAACCACAGGATACGGTTGTTTCTTGGTATTTGGGGTGAATGCCGTCTTTCATGGCAGTTTTCTCTCGTCGTTTTGGGGTTGAGCGCACTGGCTTGGTACAGTATCGCGAGCGAGGAATCCTACGCTATCGGCCCCGCTTTGTTCAAGGGCCTTTGTTGCCCAGAAACCCCTGGTTTACCCGGCAATTCTCGTTTTGTCAGGTATTGCGGTTTGCATGGGCCCCATTTGCTCATCTGCAATCGTTGCAAATGCTCTCAGTCAGGGGGGCGATAGTGTAGATACGTATCCTATTATAGCGAACTCGGTGTGAATTCCGCCAACAAGCATTGATGGATCCAACCATGATCGGCACACCAAGCGACGTTGATGCAACGAAATCGCAGCCGCAAACGATCAAATCGCGTAAATCTGGTACAGCATTAGATAAACCAGAACTCCGGTCACCGATACATACATCCAGATCGGATAAGCAAATCGGACCAGTTTCTTGTGGGCGATGATCCGTCCCTTCATCGCCAAATAGACCGCTCGCAACGCGAGAAACGGAACCGTAATCGCCAAAACCAGGTGAGTGCCGAGGATGCTGAAGTAGGTGTACCGTGCCGCGTCGGCAACGTCCTTCGGGAAATGTTTGTTTGGTTCGCCGGTCGTTTGAAACAACGCCACTTTGTGCAGTAAGTACAACGCCAAAAACACCCCACTAACACACAATGCCGCCAGCATCATCTTTTTGTGAGCTCGCGGATTGCCTTGGCGAATTCGGATCAATCCGAGTGCTAGCAAAACGGTCGCCGTGGCGTTCAGCGTTGCCGTTGCGTGAGGCAGATTGTCTGCCAAAAATTGCCACATCGCTCAGGATGCCTTTTTCTCGGAGGATGAAATCATTTCTTGAATCTTCTCTTTCAGCTTCTTGAACTGAGCTTTTTCGGGCCAATTGTAAAAGCCTTCGATTTCGCCCTCGGGATCGACCAGCACAAAACGCTCGGTGTGAAATTGTTTGTCCACCGGCATTCGGAACACTTCCGAGCCGACGCGGCGAATGTAGCCGAGATCGCCGGTCATGAATAACCACTGGTCACGGTCGGCGCCAAAACGGGCGGCATACTCACGCAGGATTTCCGGTGTGTCAGTTTCAGGGTCGACCGAGATCGCAACAAAGCGAACGTCTTGGCCTGCGAATTCGTCCTGCAGTTCCTTTAGCTTCTGGTTCTGGGTGACACAGATACTGGGGCAGGTACTGAAAAAGAAGCTGACCACGTAGGGCTGGCCTTTCAGATCTTCGCTCGCAACCTGCTCGCCACTCCGCTCCGTCAGTTCGAATTTGCTCAGCCACTCTTCGTCTTCGGGTGGATGGCTTGGCATCGCATTTTCGACGTTGCTGGGGTCGACCGCGTCGACGTCGACACCCGCGTCGGTAAAGACTTGTTCGTCGGGGGCAGGGCCGTTGGCGTACTCGGATTTGCGGAGCTGACGCATGCCCAGTCCGAGCACAAGTCCGGTGATCAGGATCAAGATGATATGGATGGTCGTTCGCATGATCGATTTCTTCAAAGCGAGTTGCGGAATGGATTTTTAGGTGGGGTGTCGCGATGGATTGTGATTGCGCTAAACAATCACGTCCACTTTGCGGCTGCCGCGTACGAGGCGCCACGCAATCAGAGTCACCACAATTGTGGCAATGATTGTGACACTCCAGCAGGTCGCGCTCGAGGGAGCGAAGCCAGCACTACTAAAATCGACTTCAGGGTAAATCAACCGCCGCATTTCCAACATCGAGTAGCTGAGCGGATTGATTCGCATCATGCCGCCAAGGATCATTTGGCCAATCGTGGAATCGCTCCAGGCTGGGATTGGAAAGAACGAACCACTCAGTAACCACATTGGCATCAAGCCGAGCATCATGATCGCATGGAAGCCTTGCGTGCTGTCCATCGGCCATGCCACGATCATTCCGAGCGAGCACATGCCAATGGCAATCAGAGCCAATAGCGGCATCAGCAGAAAAATACTGCTGCTAATCGACGCGGTGCCAAATAGATACACCAACATCAGAAAGAACATTGCTTGGACCCAGGCAATCGCGCTGCCACCGATGACTTTGCCCATCAACACCGGCCAACGTCCCACCGGTGACACCAGCACCGATTGCATGAACCCTTCGCGACGGTCTTCGATCACCGAAATTGTGGCAAAGATCGCGGTGAACAAAACGATCAATCCGACCGTGCCCGGCAGAAAGAATTCCATGAAATTCTGGTCGCCCGCCACGGTGAACGCACCACGCAGTCCGGTGCCAAACAACATCCAGAACAACAGCGGTTGCACGATCGCCGCGGAGACGCGGTTACGTTGGCGAAAGAATCGCGTCCATTCGCGTCGGGCTAGCATCCAAGCCGCTGACATGCCCGCACGCGCCGAAGTCGGATTGGGTTGGCCGACGGAATCGGGACTCGAGGAAGGGGATGTCGTGATGGCACTCATAAAGGTCTGCGTGATTACTGAAACTGGTGACCGGTTTTGGCGATGAAAACGTCTTCCAAGCTAGGGCGACCGATCGAGATCGATTCAGCCAATTCGCCGAGTTGTTCGGAGATCAATGGGACGAGTTGTGCGGGGGTATCGCTTTGCAGTCGCAATTGATTGCCGATCGTTTGCGAGTCTAAGTTTGATTGATCGCAACACGATCCGCCTTGTCCGCTTCCTCTAACAGATGCGTTGTCATCAGTACCGAGGTGCCCTGGTCGCTCATCGCGCGAATCGCTTTCCAGAGGTCGAGGCGAGCGCCAGGATCGAGACCGGTGCTCGGTTCATCCAACAGCAGCAGTCGTGGTTGGTGCAACATGCCTTTGACGAGTTCGACGCGTCGCTTCAGACCACCTGAAAGCGTTTCGCAATAATCGCGGCGACGGTCGGTCAGGTTCAATTGCTCGAGCAGTGCATCGCGGCGGACATTCAATTCACGCCCGGTGATTCCGTACAGCGCGCCTTGGCAGGCGATGTTTTCATCGACCGTTAGTTTGTTGTCCAAGCTCGGCGACTGAAACACAATCCCGATTTGACGGCGAACCGCTAATG
>CAXBHV010000021.1:0-16457 GCA_963974855.1 uncultured Rhodopirellula sp.
GGTCCCGCTGAAAACTCGTTTGATCCCAATACGGGTATCGTCGACGACGCGCAGTCCATCATCGAGGACGAAGAAGACGAGTTGTATGGCGACGACGATGACGAGGATGACGACGTCGACGATGATTGGGACGACGACGACGATGATGATGATCTCGACGACGATGATGATGACGACGACGACGACGAAGATCTCGACGAGGATGACCTCGATGAAGACGATGACGACGAAGTCGAAGAAGAAAACGCCGACTGGGAAGAAGTCGACGACGACGATGACGACGATGAGTGGGAAGACGACGACGAGGACGACGACTGGGACGACGACGAAGAAGAAGAGGAAGACGACGACGAGGATTGGACTTAGTCGTCGTTACTCTCGGCCGCTCGCAGAACCGAAACTTGGACTAAAGTCCAAGGCTATCGCGTGAAGTGCCTCCGGCACAAAAGAACAATTGCTACGTTTACTCGTCACCCAGATTGAACAGGTGCCGCAGCGCTTCGAGCAACCCGCGTTGGTGCCCCTCGGCGGCATCGTCGCGGACCGACGACAGCGGCGGATGCAGCAATTTATTGGTCAAGCGATCGAACGATTTGTCGATCTCCTGAATCACCGAGGCGTCCACGTTTAATTGCTCGAGCTTGTTCTTCAATCGCTTCAGCTCTTCCTCTTTGATCCCCGCGGCATTTTCGCGTAAACGGCGAATCACCGGACCGGTGGACCGATGATTGACAGCCAGGATCAAACGTTCGGTCTCATCCGCGATGATTTGTTGAGCCTTGGGATATTCCTTCTCACGCTCACGCCGATTGCGTTCGCAGGCCGCTTTCAGATCATCGATCTGGTATAGATAAACGTTGGGAAAATCACCCAAGGCGGGATCAAAATCGCGAGGCACTGCGAGATCCAGGATCAGCAACACGCGGCCTTGTCGCTTGCTGCGAATCGAATCGAACATCGCTCGGTTGACGATCGGCTCCGGGGCACTGGTGGTCCCGATCAACAAGTCGGCCTCGATCAATTTCTCGGTCAAAGATTCCCAGGGCGCCGTTTTCGCGTTGAAGCGGCTGGCTAACTCCTCCGCTCGCTGAGAACTGCGATTGATAATCGTGATCTTGGTCGCGCCCGCTTGGATTAGATAGGGCAGCGTTTCTTCGCCCATCTCGCCCGCTCCACAAACCACAATCTGTTTGTCGTGCAGCGAATCAAAAACCTCGGGGACGACTTCGCCAACGGCCACGCTCGGCACGCTGATGCGGCGGCGATGAATCGACGTCTCTTGTTGGACACGTTTCGCGGTACGGTTGGCCGCTTGAAAGACCGCATGGGTTAGCGGTCCCGCCGAGCCACTATTGCACGCCAAGTCGTAGGCCTGTTTGACTTGAGACAAGATCTGGGCTTCACCCAGCACCATACTGTCTAGACTCGCCGCGACCGTAAACAGATGTTCGACTGCTTCGGGGCCCGTCCGATAGATCATGTGATGGATGACTTCGTCGGCCGTCATGTGATGTTGGCCTGCGAGAAAATCGGCAACAGCATCACGATCCAAACCAAGCGAATCGTCGTTGGTCGATGCGTACAACTCGACACGGTTACAAGTGCTCAGCAGCACGACCTCAGCGGCGGGAAAACGCTCGCGAAAATCGTGCAGCGCCGTGCCAACCTGGTCGGCGGTAAACGAAATGCGTTCGCGGAATTCGACCGCGGCATCATGATGGCTACAACCAATCATTTGCAATTTCATGATCGTTGCACCTCAGCAGACTGCGTCAGTGCAGTCGTCACGATCGCATCATCGGCTTCTGAATAAGGGTTTTTTGTATCAGGGGTTTCGCCGCTACCGTGGGACGATGTCAGCACGCCAAAGAAGGCGAGCAGCAGAAAGCCAAGACTCGCCAACGTCAAATAGATCGCCTTGCGACCTTGGCTCGCCGGGGCATAGAAAAATTCAACACACGTCGCCACGATCAACCACACCAAAAGTAGAAAACTGAGCAGGGTCCCTCCCTCGGTCCATCCGACATGTCCCCAACGATTCAAATTCATCACCACACCGGCGACCACACCGATCGCGACTGCCGTGGTGCTGACGATCAAACAGCGGCGGTTCAGCCGGGCGAGTGTTTCGAGCGTTGGCAATCGTAATGTCGAACCGGCTCGTTTTCGTTTCAGTCGCGACGATTGAGCCAAGTACATTACGCCGGCCAAAAAACCGATCAACACGGCACCGGCCCCGGTGGCCATGCCAAAAGCATGAATGCTCAACCACACCTCCGCCGCCTCGCTACGCGAAAACGGAGCCATCGGTCGTACGGCAATCGACAAACCAATCAGACCGAGGATGACTGGCAAAAAGAAGAAACTGATGATCGTATCGGGTCGCCGCAGATAGAAAACCAAAAAGCAAATCGCCATCCCGAGGGACAACAGCAACGACCATTCCGACCAGCTGGCTAGCAGGCCACGGTCACCCTCGCCACTGACATCCACCGTACGCAGCACCAAATAACTGGTGTGCGCGAACAGCCCCAACGACATCATCACGATGACGAGCAGGCCGCGGCCAGGTATCTTGCCTAGCAGGCGGAGTAGTTCTAAGACGAGCACAACGATGTAGCTCGCGAAAAAACAAGTCACGGTTATCTTGCTAAGAATAGCGAGCATCGTGGAGGTTTTGGGGCTTGGGGGACTGTGACGCTCGGAGGGGGGTGCCGTGGGGCAAGCCACAGCGAACGGGGGACCCACGACAGCGGGCTCGCCCGCGTCACAGCGGAATTTACAACGCTTTTCCAGCAACCATCCTACACACTTGCCAAAATTTGTCAGCTTGGCATGTTCTCGAAGCAACGAAACTACGATGCCAGATTCCCATCACAATCGCTACGCTCGCCAAATTCAATATGCTCCGATCGGTGCGGCCGGCCAATCGCGGATCGAGCAATCGGCTGTCACGATCCTGGGCTGTGGGGCGTTGGGCAGTGTGGCTGCCGAAATCCTGGCCCGAGCCGGGGTGGGACGGTTGCGGTTGATCGATCGAGATCTGGTCGAATGGACGAACTTGCAGCGTCAAGCATTGTTCGACGAGGACGACGCGGCAAAGGGCCGTGCCAAAGTGCAAGCAGCGAGTGAGCGGATTGCTCAAATCAATCGCACGATCCAAATCGAACCCCTCGTGATCGATGTCACCGCCGGCAATATCTCCGATGTGCTTGACGGGTCGGATTTGGTGATCGATGCCGCTGACAATTTTGCGATCCGTTTCCTGCTGAACGATTGGTCACTGAAACACAAAACCGCTTGGGTGCATGGCGGATGCATTGGCGCCAGTGGCCAGGTGTGTTTGTTTGACGGGATGGGATCACCCTGTTTCCGCTGCCTCGTTCCCGAGCCGCCACCGGCCGCTTCGGTGCCCACCTGCGATACCGCCGGCGTGCTTGGTGCAGCCACTCACATGATCGCCAGCTTGCAGTGTCTCGAGGCGATCAAATGGCTGTCCGGTAACCGCGATGCGGTGCACGATGAAGTCTGGTCGTTTGATCTATGGCGGAACCGATTCCGAGCCGTGCAACTCGATTCGGGTTTAAGTCAATCGTGCCGCGCATGTGCCCAGCAACATTACGATTTTCTGGACGCTGATCACGATCGATCGGGTGCCGCGATGGAAATTTGCGGCCGCGATGCCGTGCAGATTACGCCTGCAACGACCGCCAAGATCGCACTGAAACAGGTCGCCCAGCGATGGCAGGGGCAAGGCGAGGTGCAAGCCAATCCGTTTTTTGTTCGCTTGACGATTCCCGCTCAAACGAATGAAGCGGAACTCAGGTTGACGCTGTTTGCCGACGGCCGTGCCGTAGTCGACGGTACCGAAGACCCCAGCAAGGCGCGAACGCTGTACGATCGCTTCGTAGGCGGTTAGTTTGCGTCGGACCCCCGTAGCGGAAGTCGTCAAGACTTTCGTTCCATGGTGTATGCCCCCGAAACTCTTGACGAGTTCCGCTACGTCAAAGCCGGCCGAAGCTGCTCGCGAGTTTCGCTACGTTAAAGCCGACCCGAAACTCTCCGCGAGTTTCGCTACGACGATGACGCAACAAAAAAAGGGCAGACGCTTGCACGTCTGCCCTTTGATTTTGATTGTCACGAAGTCTTAGTGATGACTAGGAATCGTTGCCTTCGGATTTGCCCGAGTTGCCTTTGTCGTCGCCGACACCGGCACTGACAGTTTCACTCGGTTCGGGCAATCCTCGTTTCTCGCCTTTGAAATCAAGACGAGTCACTTTGCCATCGCTATCCTTGAACGCATCGATCACGATCGTGTCCTGGCCTTCGAAGGTGCCTTGTAGCAACTCTTCGCTGAGCGGATCTTCGATACGTTGTTCGATCGCTCGACGAAGCGGACGTGCACCGTAATCGAGGTTGCTGCCCTTCTTGACCAAGAACTCTTTCGCTTCGTCGGTCAATTCGATTGCCAAACCGCGTTCTAGCAAACGTTCGCGGACCTTCGACAATTCGTAATCGATAACCGATTTGAGGTCTTCCTTGGTCAAGTGACGGAAGATGATCGTGTCGTCCAAGCGGTTCAAGAACTCGGGTCGGAAAACGCGTTCGATCTGATCCATCACGCGGCTCTTCATCGAATCGTAACTGGCATCGCCGTCGGGCTTTTGGAAACCAAACGAAGATTCGTTCTTGATCGCTTCGGCACCCGCGTTGGTTGTCATGATCAGGATCGTGTTACGAAAGTCGATGTTACGACCGAACGAGTCGGTCAAACGGCCTTCTTCCATCACCTGCAGCATCATGTTGAACACATCGGGGTGAGCCTTTTCGATTTCGTCGAACAAGACTACCGCGTACGGACGACGACGGATCTTTTCGGTCAACTGACCGCCTTCTTCGTAGCCGACAAATCCCGGAGGGGCACCGATCAAACGGCTGACGTTGTGCTTTTCCATGTACTCGCTCATGTCGATATGAACGAGCGCGTCGGCGTCGCCGAACATGTATTCGGCCAATGCCTTGGCAAGCAACGTTTTACCAACCCCGGTGGGGCCCGCGAAAATGAACGATCCGGTCGGACGTTTTGGATCCTTCAAACCGCTACGGCTACGTCGCACTGCCTTGGCAACCGCGGTGACGGCTTGCTGTTGGCTAACGACTCGCTTGTGCAGTTCTTCTTCCATCTTCATCAAACGCAGACTGTCTTCGGTCGACAGACGTGTCAACGGAATACCGGTCATCTTGCTGACCACTTCCGCGATCACTTCTTCATCGACCACACCGTCGGTCTGCTGACTCTTTTGACGCCATTCGGCGGTGATCTGGTCTTTCTTCTTGCGAAGTTTTTCGGCCTGATCACGCAGATTGGCGGCTTTTTCGAAGTCTTGGTTCGCGACCGCGTCTTCTTTTTCTTTGTTCAGCTTTTCGACTTCTTCATCGATTTCTTTCAAATCTGGTGGACGAGTCATCGTGCGCAATCGGACCCGAGCACCCGCTTCATCGATCACGTCGATTGCCTTGTCGGGCAGGCAACGTGCGGTGATGTAACGTTCGCTCATTTCGACAGCGGCAACAATCGCGTCGTCGGTGAACTGAACACGGTGATGTTCTTCGTAACGTTCGCGAAGTCCTTTTAGGATCGCAATCGTTTCGGTCTTGCCGGTCGGTTCAACGATGATTTCTTGGAAACGACGTGCCAGTGCGTTGTCCTTTTCGATGTACTTGCGGTACTCGTCCAAGGTCGTCGCACCGATACACTGGATCTCACCGCGAGCGAGAGCAGGCTTCAGTACGTTGGCGGCATCGATCGCGCCTTCGGCACCACCGGCACCGACCAGCGTGTGCATCTCGTCGATGAACAGGATCGTGTTCTTGACGCGGCGAACTTCGGTCATAACCGCCTTAATTCGCTCTTCGAATTGACCGCGGTACTTTGTACCTGCGACCATCATCGCCAAGTCCAAAACGACAATTCGCTTCTCAGCCAAAATCTCAGGCACTTCGCCTTCGATCACTTTCTGAGCAAAGCCTTCGATGATCGCGGTTTTACCGACGCCGGCTTCACCCAGCAGGACGGGGTTATTCTTGGTACGGCGGCACAGGATTTGAATCGCACGTTCGATTTCTCGTTCACGTCCGATCACAGGATCCAGTTCGCCCTTCTTGGCCAACTCAGTCAAATCGCGACCAAAGCTGTCCAGAGCCGGAGTCTTGCTCTTGCTGCTCTTGCCGGATGAACTGCCGCTGCTTTCGCCGTCGCCGCTGCGACCACCGCGTTCGCCAACCTCGGCACCTTCGAGCCCGTGGCCCAACAGATTCAAGACCTCTTCGCGAACGTCCTCGAGCTTCAGCCCCAGGTTCATCAGAACCTGAGCCGCAACACCTTCTTGCTCGCGGAGCAGTCCCAGCAGGATATGCTCGGTCCCAACGTAGCTGTGATTCAAGTTGCGTGCTTCTTCCATCGAGTACTCGATGACTTTCTTGGCACGCGGCGTTTGTGGCAACTTGCCAACGGTGACCATTTCAGGACCGCTTTGGACAAGTTTCTCGACTTCGAGTCGGATTTTTCGCAAATCGACTTCGAGGTTCTTTAGCACATTGGCGGCAACACCACTGCCCTCTTTGACCAAGCCCAACAAAATGTGCTCGGTGCCGATGTATTCGTGGTTAAACCGCTGTGCTTCCTGATTAGCCAATTGCATGACTTTTCGGGCGCGGTCGGTAAAGCGTTCGTACATTTAATTATCTCGTTTACCCAGGCTGTCAAACTGGCGATACATTTCGCAATAAGTCAGATAAGCAAACCGTACGCCACTTTCCCACTTGATGGCAATGGCGGTCTGATTCGCATCGATGATTACGAAATGATCCTCAGTCAAACGCAATGACTTTGACTCTACGTTTGATTCTATCGGTTAGGTCAAAGGTCGGGGATAGGAGCTTGACGTAGGAAACCAGAAAAGACGGCCATCGAGAGCAAATTGTCTTAAAAAACACGACCAAGTTTTCTTGCAGAACTTCGTCGCGTCCGGTTCTCGCTGCGGCGTCAGCGGAGCTAGAAAGCTAGCATTAAGCAGCAGCAGCTCGGTCTGCTGGCATATCGGCAGCGTTTTCGGAGAGGGCTGCATCGTGATTAGCAGGATTTTCTCGAGCGTCACTCTTCGTTTTGTTCTTCGATTCCTCTTCGGCTGCCATCGCACGACGAATGCGTTTTCGCTCCGTTTCTACTTCGACCCACCACGGATCCGCCACCTCGAGTCGACTGATTTCGTTAATCAGAACTGTGGCGTGGTCTAATTGATCCAGATGTCGATAAACCGAACATAACAACAGCAGGGCTGGGGGGTCGCGTGGCTCGATCGCCAATACCGAAGTCAGCAATTTCTCAGCCGCTTCCCAATCGCCCCGCAGATAGGCCGCGTGGGCTTCGCGAAACCGATCGGGCTCTTCGCTGACTTTGCGTGGATGAATTAATTCCGGCAATTCCCGCAGTCCACGGACCACGTAGTAACCCCACACCGCGACGCCCACCAACGTGGCCATCCAGAACAATCCGCCCGATAACCAGCCGGGGTAGATCCAACCGAACACGAAAAAACTATTCAGCGCTAGGCAAAATGCGATCGCCAGCGGTAACGAAGCCATCCGGCCACGCCACCACAGCTCTGGCAATCCCGGCCAAAGACACGATAAATAGTAACTCGCGCTCATAACCTCGCTTGTACTCATTCGCGGGCGAATGAATCAAGCACAATCGCCAAATTACCTAAGTTCACATTCTGTTGAACATGAGCTTCGCTATCGGGGTAGTGGATCTTGCTAAAGATCCTTCATCGACAAAGGGTAGCTACCGTCGCCAGACGGTGGGCAGAACGTCGAAACACTCCAAGCTCTGGCGAGCGTCGCTACGCCTAAATCGACTTTTGTCCCGAAGCTTTCATTCCGCATCCGAAACACTTGGCGGCTTGTTGATTTCATGAGCCGCTTACGCGTGAGTGGCCGGGTGCCACGCATTACCCGGGGCCTTACGGCCCTCGGCTCACAAGGTCATTTACATTTCGATTAAATCAACACGCTCCGGCGAGTTTCGCTACGCTAAAACGGTGTCGCTACCTAGACGTCGCCGTACTGCCAAACCGATTTGTAGGCGTCGGCGTCTTCGAAATATTTCAGCAACGATGCGTAAAAGTCGTGGCTGGCCAGTGTGGCGCTGTCGCCCACCATGATCATTTTGCGACGCGCTCGGGTCAGTGCCACGTTGGTCCGCCGCGTGTCACTCAAAAAACCGATCTCAGCTCGATCGTTGCTGCGGACCATCGTCAACAGCACAACTTCCTTCTCGCGACCTTGAAAACCGTCGACCGTATCGATTTCAAGTTCGGGCAACTCTAAACGCGAACGCAACAGTCGCACCTGAGCCGCGTACGGAGCGATCACGGCGATCTGTTCCGGCTGCACTCCGGCGTCCAAAAACTCGTGAATCAAACGAATGATTAGATTGGCTTCTTTGGGATTCAATTTACTCTGGCCATCCGGCTCCAAGGCTTCGTCGAACTCGGCGCCGGCGGTGTCGATGAACTCGATCGGCTGGGTGGTCAGTTCGCTTTCGATGACATCGGGCAAGTCGCTGAGCTGGTGTGATCGAACCGACGCATCGGCGATCAAGGTGCCATCATAAAATTCATCGGACGAAAAATTCATGATCGTTTCGTTCATACGGTACTGGACTACCAAGCGGCGGAACACCGAGTCGCCTTCTCGCTCGACGAGCGATTGCATCAGCGATTCTTTCATGCCCTCTCGCGCGGCCTCGTCGCTCAACACCGTCGGTGGCAATTGGCAATGGTCACCTGCCAAGACTAATCGTTCGGCTCGCAAAACGGCTTGCCACACGCTGGGCTGGGTGCATTGGCATGCCTCGTCGATGACGACCAAGTCAAAATTCTGGTCGTACAATAATTCGTCATCGATCGTGGTGGTGGTGCAAACGACGTCCGACGAATCGATCACGCTGCGGATGACGCTGCGTTCGAGCGAACGAATTTGGCCGCGTAACTGTCCCGCTTCGGCATACAATTCACCTTTGCGACGAAAACCCTCGCGGCCGCGAGGTTTCTTGGATGCCGCCCGCATCAAATGCTCGAGTTCACGACGCATATCGCGAACGACCTCGGTGGACGGATCCGCATCGACAAGTTCGTCGAGCGTATGCCCTCGCAGTGATTCAAACACTCTCGCTGGATGCCCGACTCGCAACACGTTGGGCATGATCGCGACCAAACGTTCGAGCAGATTATCGACCGCAGTGTTGCTCGGTGCACACGCCAACACTCGCTCGCCGCGAGCGACGGCTTGGTAAATGACCTCGGCGATCGTCGTTGTTTTTCCAGTTCCCGGAGGCCCATGCAAAATGGCGACATCTTGAGCCGACAGCGCGAAACGCACCGCGTCTTGTTGCGGCGGATTCAAATCGGTCAAAAAACGGACGTCGGGCAAATCCGCAAACCGAATCGGGCGAAACCCCAACAGTGCGTCCCGCAGACGGCCGGTGCGAGCGGTCGCCGTTTGCGCCTTTGCCATTGCCGCTAATTGGCGTCGACGAGTGGTTTCATCGGGCGACAGATCGATGCGAAAGGTCGACCCCGCTGGCCACTGCTCGGTCGCCACCTGGATCGTGTTATGTTTGCGGCGGCTGACGACCCCAGCAACACCTTCGTCCGACGCGTCGGACCAGTCCGAGATCACCACCGGGGAACCGACTTTTAGCCGGTTCATCGGCAGCGTATCGCCGCCGGGTTTGACAAAATCGAGCAGCAATCGGCCCGCCAGACCCGTTTTGTGGTCGGACATCTGTAGCGAAACGAGAGTTTCCCCAGTACTTTCCACGTCTCGTTGCGAGCGAATTTGCCGTCGCAGCGCCATGCGGGCGCGTTCGGCGTCGCCTTCCAACGCGAGCCAATGCTCCAAAACGCCAAAATAATCATCGGGGGTCATACAATCCCTCACCCCTTTTAAGCCGCCACCAAACGTACTGGACCCTGAAACAGCGGGACGTGAAGATCCACGACGCGGACGAGATTGGCCAGAACGAGACGACATCACAGAGAGCTCAAAATGAAGAAGTACAGGGAATGTGTCCGCTCATGTTAATCGGTTTCGCAATTTGGACACTGGTAGCAAGTTTGATCACCGCGATTCTGTACGCATGGGACAAACGCGCCGCACAAACGGATCGGCGTCGGATTCCCGAGCGAACGCTTCTGGGGTGGTCGCTCGTCGGTGGATGGCCTGGGGGCTGGATCGCCGGCCGCTGGCTACGTCACAAAACCTACAAACGATCTTATCGAATCCAATTCGCGTTGGCCGCCACTCTAAATCTGCTCGGCGTGGCCGCCGTGGCTTATGCAAGCTTCTACTAAGGACCGTCGGAACCTTAAGTGACGGTCCTCACTGGTAGCGGAAGTCGTCAAGACTTTCGTAAATCCCGGCACCGGTCGAAACTCTTGACGAGTCCCGCTATGGCAGTAATTATTCCGACGGACCTAAGTTCGCAACCCAGACCCATTGTTGATTTGACGCCATGCCGAGCGAAAGTGACCGTCCCGTCTCAATCCAATTTGTTCCCATCGAATTTCAGTCCGATGTGTATCGTCAATCCATTGCTCTGCGTCACGCGGTGCTTCGTCAACCGCTGGGGTTAGCGTACAGCGAAAGCCAGCTCGCTGCGGAACATGACCAGCTTCATTTCGGCATGCTCGGCGGCAACGACTTGCTTGCATGTGTGTCCGTAATGCTCCTTTCACCGAGCGAGGCGAAAATTCGCCAAATGGCGGTGGATGCCGCACAGCAAGGTCGAGGAATCGGATCGGATTTGTTAGGCCGAGTCGAATTGGAATTAAAGTCTCGCGGCGTGCAATGTATTGAATTGCATGCTCGCGAGGTTGCGGTGGGGTTCTACGAGCGACTTGGTTATACGGTCACGGGAGAACCGTTTACCGAGGTCACGTTGCCTCACATCAAGATGACCAAAATAATAGTCACACGCCGGTCCAAAACCAGACACCCAGCGGAATACAAATCAAATTGACGACCCAGGCAAAGATCAACTTTCTTCGCGCCCTAGCGTCACGATAGGCAGTCTTTGGAATTTTTAGCGTGACGTACAGCGAGTAAAAGTTCAGCAGCGGTGGAAACACCAAAATCCCAACGATCGACGACAGATATGCACGTTTGACCGATTCAGCGATAGGTTCATTGAGTTCGGCTTGTTCATCGCGGCGATCGATTTCCAACGTGGGTGGATGTTTCGGCAGATCCGAAATCGGGTTTGGTGGCTGATAGGGATTGGCTGAAACGGTGAGGGGCTCTGTCGAAGTTTCGCTGATGAAGTCACCAGCACCCAATTCCGATGCGAAGTCCTTTTCCTCGTTGGGATCGTGGCGTCCGGTGGCATCGTCCTCGCTACGTCGCTTGTTGCAACTCCAGCAGACTTCGAATGCGGGCTCGTTCTGTTCTTCACATCGTGAACAAATCCAGGGTCCCGCACTTTGGATCAACATTTCGTCGGCCGTCAGCAGATCGACTGCCCGCTGGTAGTCCGCCGGTGCGACTTCGATCCGCACCAAGCGGTCCGTTCCGGCGCCACCCATGCTGAGTGCCACCGCGGCATCGGTGCCGGTCACGATCGAG
The DNA here is from genome assembly GCA_963974855.1 of uncultured Rhodopirellula sp. Lineage (GTDB taxonomy): Bacteria > Planctomycetota > Planctomycetia > Pirellulales > Pirellulaceae > Novipirellula. Next base: position 11,689 of record CAXBHV010000021.1, read on the forward strand.
CGAATGCCGGCGGCGGCCAGCCGAATTCGAATCGTTTCGGCCGAAAACGCATCGGCATACTCGCGGACGCTGACCATCGGACCTCGATAATTCGAACCCCGTCGTCCGGGGACCTCAATATCAGCGTCGGGTGAATCGGCGTCTTGAAATTCCGAACTCGGCAAAATGCTTGTCTCCGAACACGCATAATCGGAAATGGGACCGCTCTCTGCGACAGAATAACCGGTCCTGGAGTGATGCCAGGGGCAAAATCATTGACTAATATAGTCGCTGGGGTGATCTCCGATCCTGCCTGCGCCCCCAATCGCCAGTTTCTCTTAGCGGCGAATCTCGCCGAATTCACTATAACCGCATTCCAACTTCCTCCTAACCGTTAGGTGAACTTCCATGCCGATCCGTCATCGGTTACCTCGAATCCTCGCTTCCGCCGCGTTTTTTCTCTCGCTCTCGGTGCTGGGTCATGCCTGCAATGCTGAGTCGATTCAGCTTCGCGATGGACAACGCGTTGCCTTGGTTGGCAACAGCACTGCAGAGCGAATGAACTTGTTCGGTAATTTGGAGACGCTGTTTCAATTGCGAACTCACGATCAACGGATCCAGTTCCGCAACTTTGGTTGGCCCGCCGATGAAGTTGCCAACCAGCAGCGTCCGGGAAACTACACACTGATTGACGATCCGTTCAAAGTCTACGGTGCCGACTTCTTTCTATGCTTCTTTGGCTTCAACGAATCGTTCGCGGGTGACTCTCCCGAGGCGATCGAAACGTTTGTCTCCGACTATCGCAAATACCTCAGCAAACTCGCTGCCGATTTCGCGGTTGATGGTCGCAAGCCATCGTTTGTGTTGGTCACGCCGATCGCATCGACAGGCGAACGCTTGCACGCGGATGCAGGTTCACGCAACGCGATCCTGGCTAAATACGCCGAGGCCATTGTCGAACTTGGAAAATCAGACGGATACCGCGTAGTTGACGTTTTCGATGCAACTGAAAAATTGTTCTCCGCCGAACCAGGGGCCCAGTACACCATCAACGGAGTTCATCTGAACGAACAAGGTGACGAGGAACTTGCTCGTTTGATCGACGCTCAATTGTTTGACGAACCGCTGCCAAGCATCGACTCTGCGCAAAAGGAAAAACTCCGTACCGCGATCAATGACAAATCATGGTTGCATTCTCAAGACTACCGCATGCTGAACGGTTGGTATGTCTACGGCGGCCGCCGGACTTGGGATACCGAGACCTTCCCGACCGAGTTCCGCAAAATTCGTCAGATGGTCGACGTTCGTGATTCCTATGTTTGGGACATCGCCGCAGGAAGACCGGTTGCCGACAATCCCGATGATTCGGGAACCGGCGAAGTGTTTACTCCAGAAACCATGTTTGGTTCGCGTGACGAGAATTTCCGCAAGATGCGTGAACCAAAGACGCTCGAGTATCCCACGCCCGAAGAATCGATTTCTCAGATGAACGTGCCTAAGGATTTCCGCATCGAGTTGTTTGCTTCAGAACGCGAATTTCCTGAGCTGGCAAACCCCACCCAAATTGCCTTTGATGAAAAAGGCCGCTTGTGGGTTTCGTGCATGGTCAATTATCCGCAGTGGTTGCCAGGCTCATCACGCCCGAGTGACCGGTTGCTGATTTTAGAAGACACCGATGGCGACGGCAAAGCGGACAAATGCACAACGTTTTATGACAAGCTGATTTGCCCGACCGGATTCGAGTTCTACGACGGCGGTGTGCTGGTGGTGGACGAGCCACGGATTGTTCATTTGAAAGATACCGATGGCGATGACAAGGCCGACGAAGTGGTCCATTTGCTCGACGGACTGGCGACCGATGACACCCACCATACGATGGGCGCTTGGGAATTTTCGCATGGCGGTTTGTTGTACATGCAAGAAGGCGTTTCAATGTCGACAACCTTGGAAACGCCGTGGGGCCCTTTCCGCAATCATGGTCCCTCGGGTTCGTACGTGTGGGATCTCAAATCGCTGAAAATCCGCCATTTCCGTACTCCTGCTTATGGAAACCCGTGGTGCCTCGTCTTCGATAAATGGGGCATGGGAGTGATCGGTGACGGTACCGGCGCTCAACAGCACTGGGCAAGTCTGCTATCGGGTGCAGCAGTTCGTTCGCGAAGCAGCGTGCAACCGATTTTCAATAACGAAGGAATGCGACCGGCGGTCGGCAGCGAGTTTCTGACGTCGCGTCATTTTCCTGAGTCCTATCACGATCACTTTATCTATGCCTGTGTGATCAACATGCACGGTATGCCTAAATTCACGATCGAAGACGAACAGGGAACCGCGGGTTTGACCGGAAAACGGATCGAAGATTTGCTCTCGTCGACCGATATGTTCTTTCGACCCGTCGACCCCAAAGTAGGCCCTGACGGTGCGGTTTGGTTCGGCGATTGGTGCAATGCGTTGATCGGGCATATGCAGTACTCGCAGCGTGACCCGAACCGCGATCACGAGCACGGCCGCATCTACCGAATGGTTTACAACAAAAAACCTCTGATTGAACCCGTGCTGCAAGCGGGCAAAAGCGTCGAGGAACTGCTTGATCAATTGAATACCTACGAACTTCGTACCCGTTATCGCGTCCGCCGTGCACTGCACGACCGCGACGAAAACGAAGTGTTGACCAAGGCCGCCGCTTGGCTTGGCGATTCGACCGATCCCATGAAAATGTGCGAAGTCCTGTGGTTGCAAGAGTTCTTTCACAAAGTCGACTCGAACTTGGTCAATCGAATCATGAACAGCGATGACTTCCATGCTCGCAGTGCCGCCATTCATGTGGTCGGCAACCAATGGGAATGGATGGACAATCCTAACGAGATTTTGCGTCGATCGATTGTCGACGAGCATCCTCGTGTGCGTCTAGAAACGCTGCGGGCGATCAGTTTCCAAGAAACGATCGAAGCTGTGGAAATCGCCTTGCGGATTTATGAGAACCCACGTGACCAGTGGATCGACTATGTGTTCGAACACACGCTTCAAGCCTTGCAGCCGGTTTGGGAGCAGGCGACCAAAGACCCCGAGTACTTGGCAAGTTTGTCACCGGAGTCGCAAAAGGTGCTGCGAGATTATCAACACTCCACCGGGCCGGGACGCGACATCTACGTTCCGCTGCGAACGTTGATGAATCCCGATAAGAAGACCGAGCACAACAAGGCACTTGAGAAATTGGTTGCCGCCGGGGGTGGTAGTGTCGAAAACGGAGCGAAGGTATTCGAGCGAACCTGTGCCGCATGTCACTTGCATGGCGAACTTGGCAAAGAGTTTGGACCAAAGTTGACCGATGTCGGCAGCCGGATGTCGCGTGAACAGATCATTCGCTCGGTGATTTGGCCCAACGAAGAGATCTCGAAGGGCTTCGAGACCGTGCAAATTTTGACTTATGACGGACAACCGTTTGCCGGGTTCATTCTTGCCGAAGACGAGGAAACACTGACGCTGGGGATTGCCAATGGCAAAATCGAGAAGATCGACAAAGAAGAGATCGAAATTCGCAAGGAGATGAAAGCCAGTAGCATGCCCGAAGGATTGCTGGAAACGATTTCGCCCGGCGAGTTCTTGGATCTGATTGTTTTCTTGACGGACGGATGGATTTCCACTGATCCAAACAGCGAAATGAAGCTGAGAAAGTATGGCGAATTCGAAGAGATTTCTCGCGATGCTCAGCTCAAGCTCGGAGCGAACTTTCAAAGCCAGTACTCCGGCGGCGCATCGTCGTTTATGAGTGGCAAGTCGCCAACTAAGTTTGACTTTGCGTTTCACTCGCGTGAAGGTGCCAAACCCGACGACACCATGATGGTCATTCGGCTGGCCTCGCCGTCGGAAGTGCGTCACGTGGAATTGACCAATCGCCGCAGTTCTCAATTCCACAGCCGTGCCAAAGGGCTTGCGATGTGGACTAGCAACGATGGACAAGCGTGGACCAAAGTTTGGACAAGCGAGCAACCGCAAGCGAAGTGGTCGTTTGATTTGCCTGCGGGAACCGAAGCTCAGTTCATCAAATTGGGACTCGAAAACGGCGGCACATTCCATCTGGATCAAGCCGTCTTTTACGGTCGACGTTTACCTGCGTCTGCTGCGGTGAGCCAGAAGTAGCGTGCCGCGAGTTCTCGGCGTTTGGAATTGAATTAGGTACGCCGGACAACGATTGGCGGCTTTTGCCGTAGTGGACGAGGCTACGAGTCCTTTGGATCGGATGAAGGCGATGGGACTCGTTGCCTCGTCCACTACAATCTCTCTTGGAACCATGCCTGCGGTGACCGAAACTCCCCCGAACTCGATCGACAAACACGACGCGGGCCTGCGTTCGGTTCACACCTCGAATTTCCCTGACGTGTTGGACCAGCTGGGCATCACGCTGTTGGTCACCACTTACCAGGCCGGAAAGTTGGTGATGCTGCGTAGCGATCAGGGTGTACTCAATACGCATTTTCGGGTGTTTGATAAGCCGATGGGGTTAGCGGTGGATGCCAATCGGATTGCGATCGGAACTGCGATGCAGGTTCACGAATTTCACAATATCCCTGCAGCATGCAACCGTTTGCAATCATCGCGTCCCCACGATGCCTGCTTTCTGCCCCGCGTGACACACCATACCGGGGACATTGATGTTCACGAGATGGCTTGGGTTCAGGACGAGTTGGTCTTTGTGAACACGCGGTTTTCTTGTCTGGCCAAACGCAGTGGGACGTACAACTTTGTTCCCCTTTGGCGACCCTCGTTCATCACCCAAAATGTGCCCGACGATT